>NZ_ALVC01000501.1:0-664 GCF_000293195.2 Sphingomonas sp. LH128 | reverse complement strand
AATCGCGGGAGCGCCGGCCATGGGCAACGGGCTCGAGATTACTGGAAGGTTGGTTGCCCCCCGCTAGATGAAGAACGGGCTCACGATTTTGGACCGGGCCCAGCATCAGATGGAGGACAACCGTGGACCAGCATATAGGACTCGATGTTTCCCTGAAAGACACTTCGATTTCGGTTCGTCAGGATGGCAAGCGCGTTTGGCGTGGCAAGTGCCCGTCGGATCCGAAGCTGCTCGCAGAAGTGATCCGCAAACGCGCGCCGAATGCAAAGCGCGTGGTGTTCGAGACAGGGCCTCTTTCGGTTTGGTTTTTTCATGCGCTGACTGCGGAGGGTTTGCCAGCGATCTGCATAGACGCGCGCCATGCCAAGGCGGCTCTCGACATGGCTGCGAACAAGACCGACGCGAACGACGCTGACGGTCTGGCGCATTTGGCCGAGGTAGGTTTCTTTCGGGAGATCCGCGTCAAAGGCTTCGACAGCATGTTGATGAGGACGCTGATTGCAGCACGACGCCAACTTATGAAGATGCGGGTGCAGATGTCGAACCAGATCCGCGGGCTGATGAAGACGTTCGGTCTCGTAATACCCAAAGGCGCAGGCAGCGTTTTTGAGCGCAACGTCGTTAAGCTTCTGGAAGGCGAAAACAATTTGGCGCGCATCATCCT
>NZ_ALVC01000500.1:0-1229 GCF_000293195.2 Sphingomonas sp. LH128 | reverse complement strand
CAGGTCCGGGACGACGGGGTCGCCAGCCACTCACGCAGCGCCGCGTTCACCGCTTCCGGCCGCTCCATCGGCGCCATGTGGCCGCATTCGGGGATCGTCACCAAGGTCGCACCCGGCACGGTCTGCGCGATCGTGCGCGAATAGTGCGGCGGCGTGGTGCGGTCGTCCTCGCCGACCAGCACCAGCGTCGGCACCGAGATCGCGGCGAGGCCCGGCAGCGGATCGGCGCGGGCGATGATCGCGCCTTGCTGCCGTTCGAACGCCTCGATCCCGACGCGCATGGCCATTGCAACTACCGCATCCCCGATCTCCGGGTCCGCCTGCGGATGGACCAGCAGCCCGAGACTGCCGCGCAGCACCTTTTCGAAGCCGCGTTCCCGCGCGGTCCTGACGGCGGCGCGGCGGACGGCGGCATAGTCGGGCGCATCAGCCGTGGCGCTGGTGTCGAGCAGGGCGAGCCGCGTGACCCGCTCCGGCGCGCGGGCGATCACTTCCATCGCCACGTAGCCACCCATCGAGAACCCCGCGAGCGCGAAGGTATCGGGCGCATCGTCGAGCAGCCGCTCGGCCATGGCGGCGATCGAGCCGTCGCTGAGCGTATCAGCGACGGTCATGTCCGCCACGTCCGCCAGCGCAGCAGTCTGGGCGCGGAAGACCTCCGCGTCGCAAGTCAGGCCGGGGACGAGGACGAGTGGCTGCCGGCCCGAATTTACAGCGTTCACGCCACCTCTGCGGTCAGCGGCACCGCACCGAGGCTGTTCGGCCCGGCGCTGGTGACCTCGACGCGCACGATCTGGCCGACCTCTGCCTCTCCGGTGAAGTGGACCGACTGCAGCCACGGCGACTTGCCGAGCCACTGGCCGGCATGCTTGCCCTTGCGCTCCACCAGCACGTCGCAGGTCTTGCCGACCGTCGCGGCGTTGAACGCCAGCTGGTCGCGGTTGAGTGCGGACTGGAGGCGCTGCAGCCGCTCGTCCATCACGGCGGCGGAGACTTGGTCGCCCATCGTCGCGGCAGGCGTACCGGGGCGGGGCGAATACTTGAAGCTGAAGCACTGCGCATAGCCGACCGCGTCGACCAGCCTCAGCGTATCCTCGAATTCGGCGTCGGTCTCGCCGGGGAAGCCGACGATGAAGTCGCCCGACAGCGCGATGTCCGGCCGCACCGCGCGCACCCGGTCGAGAATCTTGAGGTAGCTCTCGACTGTGTGGCTGCGGTTCATCGCCTTG
>NZ_ALVC01000499.1:0-1507 GCF_000293195.2 Sphingomonas sp. LH128 | reverse complement strand
ATTTCGCGCAGGTAATATGCCTTGGTGCGCCCGGTGGCGCTCGCGAGATGATCGAGGCGCTGCTCTACTTCAGGGGCGAGGCGTATTGACGTCGCCATGGCACTGTCTCCGATTGAATACGTGTATTCACACTATCACATGATTGTTGCCACGTCACTCCGGCTCGATCGTGAAGTTCCAACCATGGATATGGAGCATTTCGTTCCCACCGCGGTCGAAGGCGAAGAAGATGGAATCGAGGTCGGCTTCAGGTTCGATCAGCAATTCGAGGGTATGGTGGGTACTGTCCGCGATGACGGCGCGCGTGTAACCGGCCTCGCGGGCTTCGGCCTCGGTGTGTATCGGCGGAGGCGATGCCTGGATGAAGGGCTTCGCAGCCTCTTGGGCAGGCCCATCGAATGTGCCGAGGGTCTTCAGGCGATCGGTCTCCAACGTCGCGCCAAGATCCTCGGGCAGATCAGCATATTCGGCAGCGACCGTGATTGCGGCCGCTGCGGTGGGAAGCTCGCCGGGGGCAGCGCCCTTCCAGATGTAGGTCGCTTCCTCGCCCTCGATACGAGGATGGGGCTGCATGACCTGGACGAAGAAGGTGGCCAAAGGCCGGTCCCATCCGATGGCGACGCTGCTCGCCACGCCTTTTCCGGGAAAATCGTAACGGCTCATGAGGGTGATCTCCGTTCAATTCGCCAGCGCGAGCCACTCCACATGCCAGGGGCGCGGGAATGGATTGTAGCGGATGAAGGCAGGGACAAGGGTCATGCCCATGGCAGCGAGGCTTTCCGCCATGGAAACCCGCTGGAGGGCTGCGGCAAGGTCATCTTCCAGCATGAAGTCCAGCATGGCAGCTTCGTGGACCTGTTCACAAGTGAACATTGTCCAGTCCAGCGCATCGAGGAAAACCTCGCGGCGCTGGGTGAAGCGTTCGATCCGGGCGGCATCGCTGCGAACGAGATCGAGAACCTGATGTGTGGTGAGCATGGGATGTCTCCCTAAGCGGCGATGGGTTCGCGCGGCGCCTGCGTGTGGGGTTCGATGAGCGCGGGCGAGGGCACGATGGCATCGAGACGCAGATCACGGCGGATGCGCACTGCGAAACGGGTGGGCCGGACGAAATCGCGCATTGCCGCGAAGCGCAGCTTGTGGCCGGCTGCAGGACCGCGCTTGGCGAAGTATTGCACCTCGTTGCCCTCATGGAGCGGGCCGACGCTGAGCATGATCGACAGGTCATCGCTCGATAGCGCGACATATCCTGCGATCGCGGGATCGCTGGGCGTGGAGCTGACGGTGTAGCTGCCGGGGGCCAGGCCGATTTCCAGAGCGAGGGCATTCATGGCTTTGGCGCCGTCAGCGTGGAATCGCTCTTTGGCAACGCGGTCATGGGCCACTCCGCGCACGGCCAGGGTGAGAAGTGCCGGAAAGCGTTCGAGTTCGATGACGCGGCGGCTGCAGGCGAAACGCAGGCTGTCATCATCGGCACGGTCCGACGTGACGGCCGCGAAGTGGCGGG
>NZ_ALVC01000498.1:0-852 GCF_000293195.2 Sphingomonas sp. LH128 | reverse complement strand
CGCCAGGGCATGATGGGCAGCGCCAAGGCCCATTACGACGGCATCAAGGCCTTCTCCGAAACCGACCAGACCGAAGACCTGAAGGCGATCACCGTCCCCACTCTCGTGCTGCACGGCGATGACGACCAGGTCGTGCCGTACAAGAACGCCGGCGTACTGCAGGCCGAGATCCTGCCGAACGCGACGCTGAAAATCTACGAGGGCTACTCCCACGGCATGCTCACGGTGAACGCCGAGACCATCAACCCCGATCTGCTCGCCTTCGTGCAGGGCTGAATCACTCTCCCGTGGGAAAATCTGGTTCAGATGGTCCCACGGGATGTAAAGCACGCGATGATATCGAGGATTGCGCCTCACTGCGCATCGCTAAACGAACGAAGGCGGTTGAGGCAACGGCCGCTAACGAGAGATGCCAAAGGCGAGCGGTGCCGAGGCCATTGCCACCATTCTTGCCGATGACCCTGCGGCAAGGATCATTGTGCTGTCGACCTACGCCGGCGACGCGTCAGCGACGCGCGCCCTCAAGATGGGAGCAGCCGGATACTTGCTCAAGAGCAATGCCCGAAAGGTCCCATCAACGCCGCACATCGCCTCCGCTTACAGAGAACGCATCAAGCTCTTGAAGTCCTAAAAGACACATGTCGCCGGGCACGGTATGCTTGAGCACGGTGTAGGCCAGCCCCGCCTGCGCGGTGGCGACGAGGTCCGCGCCCTGCAGCCACTTGTGCAGCACGCCCGCCGCAAAGGCGTCGCCGGTGCCGATGCGGTCGACGATGCCGGTGACATCGACCTCGCTGGTCTGGTGCGCCGCGTCCCGCGCATCGAGACGCGCGGCGATACGGTGATGGCCGG
>NZ_ALVC01000497.1:0-3687 GCF_000293195.2 Sphingomonas sp. LH128 | reverse complement strand
GCCCCGCCCGCGCCAGCGCTCGCCAAGACCATTCGTCATTGCAGTGGGATGATGCCATCGACCGCACGCCATTCGGTGGGTCCGACCAGTCGGCCATGGGCGATCCTTACCGAATGGAGCGCGGCCTCGACTTCAAGCCGCCAGTGACCCAGGAAATCGAACAAGATGGGGAAATCAGGCGCAAGATCGTATTCCTGCCATATGAACAGCTGGAGAAGCGACGGCGCATCGGGCCGGTAGTAATGGATCTCGGCGGTGGTGAGACCGTAGCCCTCCAGCTGAGCGATGAATCCGCGATCGCTCATTGAAGCGACCGATTATCATTTCGTGGTTCGTCAAGTGATCGCATGGCGGCGAACACCTCATCGATCGAAACGGCTTGCCTGGCGCCGGGAGGCTTTCGCATCGAGGGCTGGTTCTTTACCGCAGAGTGGTCGGATGCCCAGGAGGCGAGGATGGCGCGTTTGACCTCCGGCTCAAGGCTCGGGTGGCGCGCAACGTCGAAGGGGTGCAAGAAACGCGAAAATGGCTGCGACATGGCCGTGGCTCCTTTCCTTGTGTCGCTCCTTTCTCATACGTGCGGTGTCGCACGCGGCTCAAGATTTTGGTGCTGATCCGAGTCGCGTCAAGAGGGATGATGTCATCGCACGTCACTGAGAATGGCCGGATTGGCACTCAGAAGAGATGAGTGCCAAAAAATTTCGCTCGCCCTCTTGACCCAAAAAATCTCATTTCCTAGTTCACGCGAACCTGGCGTTCAGATGAACGGCAGGGACATCACAACTTGTTTTGCATCTGGAGGTTTTGCCATGCATTTCCGCCCCTTGCACGACCGTGTGGTCGTCCGTCGCATCGAAGCCGAGGAGAAGACCTCGGGCGGCATCATCATTCCTGACACCGCCAAGGAAAAACCACAGGAAGGCGAAGTCGTCGCCGTCGGACCCGGCGCCCGCGACGAAAGCGGTCAGCTCATCGAGCTGTCCGTCAAATCTGGCGACCGCATCCTCTTCGGAAAATGGTCGGGCACCGAGGTCAAGATCGACGGCGAGGATCTGCTCATCATGAAAGAGAGCGACATCCTTGGCGTGATCGATACCGTCATGCCACTCAAGCAGGCGGCCTGATCGGCCGCCCTTATCCCTCGAGCATTCAGGAAGGACATAGAAAGGAGTAGCAGCGATGGCTGCCAAGGAAGTCAAGTTCGCGTCTGACGCGCGCGATCGTATGCTGCGCGGCGTGGACACGCTTGCGAACGCCGTGAAGGTGACGCTCGGTCCTAAGGGCCGCAACGTGGTCATCGAGAAGAGCTTTGGGGCTCCCCGTATCACCAAGGACGGTGTGACCGTCGCCAAGGAAATCGAGCTTGCCGACAAGTTCGAGAATATGGGTGCGCAGATGCTGCGCGAGGTCGCCAACAAGCAGAACGACAAGGCGGGCGATGGCACCACCACCGCCACCGTGCTCGCCCAGGCGATCGTGCGCGAGGGCTCGAAAGCCGTCGCCGCCGGCATGAACCCGATGGACGTCAAGCGCGGCATCGATCTCGCGGTGGGCGCGGTCGTCAAGGATCTGGAGAATCACGCCAAGAAGGTCGGCGCCAACAGCGAGATTGCGCAGGTCGCGACAATCTCGGCTAACGGCGACGAGGAAGTCGGTCGCATCCTCGCCGAGGCGATGGAGAAGGTCGGCAACGAGGGGGTGATCACAGTCGAGGAGGCCAAGAGTCTCGAGACCGAACTCGAGACCGTCGAGGGAATGCAGTTCGACCGCGGCTATCTCTCGCCATATTTCATCACCAATGCCGAGAAGCTCAAGGTCGAACTCGACGATCCCTACATCCTCATTCACGAGAAGAAGCTCTCGAACCTGCAGGCGCTCGTGCCGCTGCTCGAGAAGGTCGTCCAGTCGGGGCGGCCGCTGCTGATCATCGCCGAGGATGTCGAGGGCGAGGCGCTCGCCACGCTCGTCGTCAACAAGCTGCGTGGCGGGCTCAAGATCGCCGCGGTCAAGGCGCCGGGCTTCGGCGACCGCCGCAAGGCGATGCTCGAGGATATCGCCATCCTGACCGGCGGCAATGTGGTCTCCGAGGATCTCGGCATCAAGCTCGAGACCGTCACTATCGATATGCTCGGTCGCGCCAAGAAGGTCGTGATCGACAAGGACAACACGACCATCATCGACGGTGTTGGGCAGAAGACCGATATCGATGGTCGCGTCGCGCAGCTGCGCCAGCAGATCGAGACTACTACGTCCGACTATGACCGCGAGAAGCTGCAGGAGCGCGTGGCGAAGCTCGCCGGCGGTGTCGCAGTGATCCGCGTCGGCGGCGCGACCGAGGTCGAGGTCAAGGAGAAGAAAGACCGTGTCGACGACGCGCTCCATGCGACGCGCGCCGCGGTGGAGGAAGGCATCCTGCCGGGGGGCGGCATCGCACTGCTCCGTGCGATCAAGGCGCTCGATGGGCTTAAAGCTGCCAATGACGACCAGCAGTCCGGCATCGACATCATCCGCCGGGCGCTGCGCGCGCCCGCGCGGCAGATCGCCGAGAATGCCGGCGAGGACGGCGCCTATATCGTCGGCAAGCTGCTCGAAAGCTCCGATTATAACTGGGGCTTCAATGCCGCGACCGCTGAGTATCAGGACCTCGTCGAGGCGGGCGTCATCGATCCGGCGAAGGTGGTGCGTACTGCGCTTCAAGACGCGGCCTCGGTCGCATCGCTGCTGATCACGACCGAGGCGCTCGTCGCCGAGCTGCCGAAAGAGGAGAAGGCCGCGCCGATGCCGGCCATGGACTACTGACAGTATCGGGGCCGGCCTCAACCGGCCCCGATCTTTCTGTTCAATCGGCAGGCGGGGGCTTGTTGATCTCCCTTGACCAATCCGCGAAGGGTTGTGCCCCGAGGTTGATACGCCATGCCCTGTCTTCACCGATCTTGTAGAGCGCGCAGCCTGCCTCGTCGTACGCATCCGCTGAGCGGCGCCTTGCCGGTGGGGTGATGGATCGGTCTTAAGGTCGCAGTTATTTGCGAACTTAGGAGCGGTGTTTGTGGGACGGATCACGGTTTTCGGCGGGCCTGAACGCCGCCGACGCTGGAGTACCGAGGAACAGCGGCGTATTCTGGAAGAGGCTTTTGCGCCGGGCGCGTGCGTCGCGCAGGTTGCCCGGCGGCACGACGTCTCCACCGCGTTGGTCTATACCTGGCGGCGCAAACTGTGCCTGGTGGCTGCCGCCGGGCAGGAAGGCCGTGGTTTCGTCGAAGCTGTGATGTTGGACGACAAGGCCGTCACGCCGGTTCCCGGGCAGCCGGCGATTGTAGTGGAGCTTTCCCATGGTCGCCGGGTGAGCATTTTCAGTTTGGCGTCTCCCGCGATGGCTGCGGCAGTCGTGGAGGTTCTGGCGCGATGATCCCGATCCCGGGCGGCGTGAGGGTGTGGCTTGCGCTGGGGCATACGGACATGCGGCGGGGAATGCGCTCGCTGGCCCATGGCCCTGCAGGTCCAGCAATCGCTGAACAAGGACGTCCATGCGGGCGATCTATACGTCTTCAGGGGACGAAGTGGATCGCTGTGCAAGATCTTGTGGCATGACGGCCTCGGGATGTCGTTATATTCAAAACGCCTGGAAAGAGGGCGTTTTGTCTGGCCATCTGCAAAGGATGGGACGATCGCGATCTCGGCCTCGGCGAT
>NZ_ALVC01000496.1:0-42521 GCF_000293195.2 Sphingomonas sp. LH128 | reverse complement strand
TTCGCTGGGATGACGATGTCGTTCGTGCAGCGGGGTCACGCAAAAATACCCGCTGGCGAGTGCGGGCCATTACGCCGGGGAAATCAACGCATCCGAAGTGAACATCGGGTCGGCGTCGGGAGCGTCCTCACCGGGACGCGGGGTTTTGTTTTCCGTGAAGCTCTGGCGAGCGGCCGGGTAACTCACGGTGCAGCCCGGCTCGACCTGTATTCCATCGGAAAGTCCCATGTGGCCGTCGTTAGGGTTCGCATCGTTATCGGCCGAAGGCTATCCGGGATGGCCGTCCCAAGTCCTGCCGTGTGTCGCAGGAACGTATGGACGGCGTTTCCGGTAGCGCAGAGACAGTCCGGGTCTTCGAACGGACGCGTGGTTTGCGCGATCACGGCTGAAACCGCATCCCGGCCCACGACGCCGACCCGATACACCGAAAGCGGCTTGTACATCACCGCTCGGATGTTGGGGCATATATCCTATTTGGTTATAAATGTCAAGATGTACGGCGCAGGAGGTGCAGCCTGGCCTTGCCGACATCACGCGTGGCGTCGGCTTCGAAGCCCTTGATCGCCACGCTTTCACCCTTACCGGTTTCGAGGCTCACCCAGGTGCCTTCGCCGATCCAGCCGAGCCGCGCCAGCTTGTCCACCGCCACCTGACCCGCGCCGGTATCGTAAGGCGGGTCGAGCAGCACGAGGTCGAGCGGCTCCTTTGCGGTCCCCAGCGACATCACCGAGGAGGCGCGCACGTCGCTGCGCGGCTGCGCCTGCAGGTTGGCGATGTTCTTGCGAATCGCCCGGATCGCGCCTGCATCTTGATCGACGAACAGGCAGTGCGCCGCCCCGCGCGACAGGGCTTCCAGCCCCAGCGCGCCCGAGCCCGCGAACAGGTCCGCCACTTTCAGCCCCTCGAAATCGCCGAGGCGGCTGACCAGCATCGAGAACAGCGTTTCGCGCGTGCGGTCGGCGGTGGGGCGAGTGGTGTCGCCCTCGGGCGCGGCCAGCTTGCGGCCGCGCCATTCGCCCGCGATAATCCGCAGGTTTCCGCTCATGCCTGCGTTCTCGTGGGATTCTGGCTCGGCAGGCTCTTGCGGAAGTTCTCGAGGTCGCGCTGCGAGACTTCACCGGCCATGCCCTTGGGCATGTCGCCGAGGCGGAAGGGGCCGTAGGCGGTGCGCAGCAGGCGGCTGACCTGCAGGCCGAGCGCTTCGAGCACGCGGCGCACTTCGCGGTTCTTGCCTTCGGTCAGCGTCATCTCGATCCACTGGTTGCGCCCGGTGCGGCGCTCCATGTTGGCGTCGATCTTGCCGTAGATCACGCCGTCGACCTCGATGCCTTCCATCAGTTGTTCGAGCTGTTCTTGCGTGATGTCGCCAAAAGTACGCGCGCGGTAGGTGCGCGGCACGCCGGTGGCGGGCAGTTCGAGCTGGCGCTTGAACTCGCCGTCGTTGGTCAGCAGCAGCAGGCCCTCGGTGTTGAGATCGAGGCGGCCGATCGGCATCACGCGGCCGGTGCCTTCGGGCAGGGCGTTGCGCAGCGCGGTGTAGATCGTCGGGCGGCCCGCCGGATCGCGCTCGGCGGTGATGAGGCCCGACGGCTTGTGGAACAGGAACAGGCGCGTGCCTTCGGCTTCCGCGATCGGATTGCCGTCCACCGCGACACCGCGCAAGGATGTGAGCACGGTCGAGGGCGTTTCGATCACCACGTCGTCCAGCGTGACGCGGCCTTCGATGATCAGGCGCTCGACCTCGCGGCGGCTGGCGACGCCGGCGCGGGCGAGCAGCTTGGCGACGCGCTCGCCTTCGCGGGCAGGCAGCGAGGGGTCCTTGGGCGTCGGCGCGGCGGCGCGCGGGGCGGCGCCGGGCTTGAGGTTGGGACGCGGGCCGGTCGGGCGGGCAGGGCGTGGGCCGCGATCCGAGCCGAATGCGCGATCGTCGCGGCGCGGACGATAGCCGCGTTCGCCGTCGCGGGAATCGGAGCGGGCGCCATCACGTGCAGGTCCGCTGCGATAGGTCGCATCGCGCGATCCGCCGCCTTGCGCACGCTCTGAACGCGGCGCGCCGTCGCGCCCCGGACCACTGCGGTAGGAACCGCCACGCGGGGTATCCTCACGCGGACGATCGCCACGCGGGGCGCCGGTACGGGCGCCATCGCGGGCAGCGGCATCGCGCGGACCAGCATCGCGGGAGGCGCCGTCACGCCCACCGTCTCTGGAGCCACGGCGCGGGAATTCATTGCGGAAGTCCTCGCGGCTGCCGATACGGGGGGCTTCACGGCGCCCGCGTCCGCCGCGCGGAGCGTCGCCGCGGGGCGCGTCGTGACCGTCATCGCGGCCGGTGCGGCCACGTGCACTGCCGCTTCCGGCGTTGTAGCGGGGGCCGCCATCACGCGATGCACCGCCTCGCGAAGAGCCGCCACGCGGACCCGCGCCGAAAGAGGAACCGGAATCGCGGCCACGGCCGGAGCCGCCTGATCTGCCGCCTGAAGACTTGCTGGGAGGTTTGGACATGCGTGGCCCATACCTGTTGATCGCCGCTTCATCCAGCCTTCCCTTACGGATCGCCGCCGCTAAGTTGGCGGCAACCGCAAATGAGGAGACCGGCGTGGACGCCGATACCATCGCAGAGCGTCGCAGCGTCGGGGATTCGATCAAGCCCTATTTCGAGCGGGAGTCGCTCGCCTCGTTCATGCTCGGCCTGTCCTCGGGCTTTCCTTATGCGATGATCGGCGCGACGCTGACCACGCGCCTGGCGCAGGACGGGATCGACAAGAAGACCGTTACCGCCTTCACGCTGGCGTTCCTGGTCTACAATCTCAAGGTGTTCTGGGCCTGGATCGTCGACGGCGTGCACCTGCCGGTCCTGCACCGCATGGGGCAGCGCGTCTCGTGGATGCTGGTCTGCGGGGTTGCCGTGATTGCGGCGGTGCTCAACCTCGCGCTGGTCGATCCGGCGGCGGACATCGGCGCGACCGTGCTCGCCGCCGTGCTGGTGGGCGTGGCGGGCGCCAGCTTCGACATCGTCATCGACGCCTACCGCATCGAGACGCTCAAGCCCTACCAGCTCGGCACCGGGTCGGGCATGAGCCAGTACGGCTGGCGCATCGGCTCGGCGGGGGCGGGCGCGCTCGCGCTGGTGCTTTCGGCGCGCTACGGCTGGGGCGTGGGCTATGCGGCATGCGCCGTCTTCGCGCTGCCCGCCATGCTCACCGCACTGGTGCTGGGCGAGCCGGAGCGCCGCAAGGTGGTGGTCGAGAAGAAGGGGCTGGCCGAAGTCTGGTCCTCGATCGCCGGGCCGTTCGGGGAGTTCTTCCGCCGCAACGGCGCGTTTCTCGTGCTGCTGTTCATCCTCGTCCACAAGATCGGCGACACGCTGGCGAACCTGACCTTCCGCCTGCTGTTCGACGACCTCGGCTTCAGCAACGACGAGATCGCGATCTATGACATCGGCCTGGGTTTCTGGGCCTACATGATCGGCGTGTTCATCGGCGGCGTCGCTTATGCGCGCATGGGCCTCAAGCGTTCGGTGATGCTCTCGCTGGTGCTGATGGGTGTGTCGAACCTCAGCTTCGCGGCGCTGGCTGCGGCCGGGCACAGCAACTGGGGCATGGCGGGCGCCATCGGCTTCGAGAACATCGCCTCGGGCTACGGCGGCGTCGTGGTGATCGCCTATTTCTCGGCGCTGTGCGACTTGCGCTACACGGCGGCGCAGTATGCGCTGATCTCGGCCGGAGCGAGCGTCGTCGGGCGGCTCGCCACCGGCACGACGGCGGGCGCGCTGATCGAGGCCATGGGCTACGTGAACTTCTACCTGCTCACCACGGTGGCGTCGCTGCCCGGCATCGCGCTGTTCTGGTGGCTGAGCCGGACAGGGCTCGTCGATCAGGCGCTGGGGTCTGCGGGCGAGGTAGAGTAACAGCAGAAGGCCCACCCCCAACCCCTCCCGCAAGCGGGAGGGGAGCGAGACTTGGCGATTTATCGCCTAGTCGCAGCGGGATGGGATCGCCTTCGCCTCAATCCGGCACTTCGCCGTTGTCCCGCAACACCGCGCCCGCAAGGTAGAGCGAACCCGCGATCAGCACGGCGCGTGGGGCCAGCTTTTCCAGATCGCGCAGCGCCGTCGCCACATCCGGCGCGGAGGACGTCGGCAGCGACCAGCCCGCGAACGCCTCGGGCGGGTGGCAGTCATGCCCCGGCACCGGCACCAGCGTCACGCTTTCGACGAGGCGGTGGAGCGGATCGAGCAGCGCGGCGGGGTCCTTGCCCGCGATCATGCCGAGGATCAGATGCGGCGCCTGCCCCCGTTCGCGCAGGAATGCTTCCAGCGCCAGCCCCGCGTCGCGGTTGTGCCCGCCGTCGAGCCAGACCGGCGTGCCGGGGACGAGCGCGGTCAGCGGCCCGTCGCCCAGCAGTTGCATCCGCGCGGGCCAGCGCGCGGCGCGGATGCCCTCGGCGAAGGCGTGAGGATCAATCTTCAGCACATCCTGCGCGCGCAGCATGGCGACGGCGAGGGCGGCGTTGTCCGCCTGGTGCGCGCCGGGCATCTCGGGCAGGGGGAGGGTCAAAGAGCCGTGGCGGTCCTCGAACCAGATGGCGTCGCGGGTGACCTGCGCCTTCCACTCGGCATCGCGCGACTGCAGCGGTACGTCCTCTGAAGCGGCGAGGGATTGCAGGAACGCGGCGACTTCGTGCGGGTAGTTCTGCGTCACCAGCGGCACGTGCGGACGGCGGATGCCCGCCTTCTCGAAGGCGATGCGGGTGAGCGGCTCGGCGGGCGTGCCGTCCTCGGGGGCGAGGAGGAAGCGTTCGTGGTCGATGCCCAGCGTCGCCATGCCGCAGACCAGCGGTGCGGGCAGCACGTTGGTCGCGTCGAACCGGCCGCCGAGGCCGACCTCGATCACGCAGACGTCCGCCGGATGGCGCGCGAAGGCGAGGAAGCTGGCGGCGATCGTCGTCTCGAAGAAGCTGACTTCGAGATCGTGCGCCGCGTCCAGCACTTCGGCCAGCAGGCTGGCGAGTTCGTCGTCGCCGACCAGTTCGCCCGCGATGCGGATGCGTTCGTTGTAGCGCACCAGATGCGGGCTGGTGATCGCGTGGACCTTGTACCCCTGCGCCTCCAGGATCGCGCGCAGGAAGGCGCAGGTCGACCCCTTGCCGTTGGTGCCCGCGACGTGGAACGCGGGCGCGATGCGCAAGTGCGGATCGCCGAGGCGCGCCAGCAGTGTGCGGATCGCCTCAAGCCCGATGCGGCCTTGCGGCAGCGACAGCGCGGCAAGGCGATCGAGCTGGGCCTGTACGGCGGGGGAGTCCGACACGGCGAAGTCTTTCATGGTGTCCTCGACGGCGCCTTGCGCGTGGGGGCTTCGAGAGGCTGTGTCCGACCCTGTGACAAGCTCCGGGTGAGCGGAAGTGGCGTAAGCCTCCAACACCGCTCAGGCTGAGCTTGTCGAAGCCCCATCGGCTTGGCTCTATCGAGCGGAATGCACCGCCTCGGCGAGCGATGCGGTATAGTCCTGCAGCGGCCCGGGCGCGGCATCGCCATGCTGCTTGACGATATCGATGAAGGCCGAGCCGACGACCACGCCGTCCGCGACCTTCGCAATCGCCGCCGCCTGTTCGGGCGTGCGGACGCCGAAGCCGACCGCAACGGGAATGTCGGTGGCGGCCTTGAGCTTCGCCACCGCGTCCTCGATCGAGCCTTGCGCCGCCTGCTGCATGCCGGTGATGCCCGCGACCGAGACGTAGTAGAGAAAGCCCGAGGAGCCCTCCAGCACCTTGGGCAGGCGCGCGGCGTCGGTGGTCGGGGTGGCGAGGCGGATCAGCGACACGCCTTTTTCACGCAGCGCCGGGCCGAGGGCGGCGTCTTCCTCGCTGGGGATGTCGACGCAGATCACGCCGTCGACGCCGGCCTTGGCACATTCCTCGGCAAACCACTCGGGGCCGCGGATGGTCATCGGGTTGGCGTAGCCCATCAGCACCAGCGGCACGTTGGGGTGACGCTGCCGGAACTCGGCGGCGATGCGAAAGATGTCGGCCGTGCGCGTGCCCTTGGCGAGGCTGCGCAAGTTGGCTTCCTGGATCGCCGGACCGTCCGCCATCGGATCGGTGAAGGGCATGCCCAGCTCGATCACGTCGGCGCCGCCCGCGACGAGCGCGTCGAGGTTCGATGCGGTGTCGCCGTCGCCCCCGGTGATGAAGCAGACGAGCGCGGGGCCTTTGGCGAAAGCGGTTTCGAAGCGGGTCATCAGGAGAACAGCGTCTTTCCGGAATAGCGGAGAATGGCGGCGGTCAGGCCGACGAAAACGGCGAGGTAGGCGAGGCTGACGGCGATGTCGCTCCAGCTTCCTCGAAAGGCGAAGGCCCAGTAATAGCCCGCGCCCGAAAGGTCGAAGGAGCGCACCCGGACGAGGTCGGCGAGGACCTTGATTGCCGGGAACACCGCCATCCAGAGCACGGCGGCGTCGATCAGCGACCGTTGCCACCCGCCCTTTTTCAAAGCTCGACCCCCAGCGCCTCGGCGACGGTGAAGATGTCCTTGTCGCCGCGCCCGGAGACGTTGACGACGAGCAGCTTGTCCGCGTCCAGCTGAGCCGTCAGCTGCGGCAGTGCAGCGAGGGCGTGGGCGCTTTCGAGCGCCGGGATGATGCCCTCCAGCGCGCAGCACAGCTGGAACGCTTCAAGCGCCTCGGTGTCGGTGATCGGCACGTACTTCACGCGGCCCGCCTCGTGCAGCCACGAATGTTCGGGGCCAAGGCCGGGATAGTCCAGACCGGCGCTGATCGAATGGGCCTCGGTGATCTGGCCGTCCTCGTCCTGCAGCAGGTAGGTCTTGTTGCCGTGGAGGATGCCCGGACGCCCGCCCATCAGCGAGGCGGCATGCTGGCCGCTCTCGATGCCGTGACCGGCGGCCTCGATGCCGACCATCGCCACGTCCGCGTCGTCGAGGAAGGGGTGGAACATGCCGATCGCATTCGATCCGCCGCCCACGGCCGCCACCAGCATGTCGGGCAGGCGGCCTTCGGCTTCGAGAATCTGCTCGCGCGTTTCGGTGCCGATCACGCTCTGGAAGTCGCGGACGAGTTCCGGGTACGGGTGCGGACCTGCGGCGGTGCCGATGATGTAGAAGGTGTCGTGGACGTTGGCGACCCAGTGGCGCAGCGCCTCGTTCATCGCGTCCTTGAGCGTTTCCGCGCCGCTGGTGACCGGCACCACTTCGGCGCCGAGCAGCTTCATGCGGAACACGTTGGGCGCCTGACGCTCGACGTCCTTGGCGCCCATGAAGATCGTGCAGGACAGGCCGAAGCGCGCCGCGACGGTGGCGGTGGCGACGCCGTGCTGGCCCGCGCCGGTCTCGGCGATGATCTTGGTCTTGCCCATGCGCATGGCGAGCAGAACCTGGCCGATGCAGTTGTTGATCTTGTGCGCGCCGGTGTGGTTCAGATCCTCGCGCTTGAAGTAGATCTTCGGGCCTTTGCCCTCGGGCGCGAGCTTTCGGAAATGCTCGGTGATGCGCGGCGCCGGATAGAGCGGGCTGGGGCGGCCGACGAAATTCTTGAGCAGATCGTCGAACTCGGCCTGGAACGCCGGGTCCAGCTTCGCGGCACGGTATTCCTTTTCCAGGTCGAGGATCAGCGGCATCAGCGTCTCGGCGACGTAGCGTCCGCCGAACTGGCCGAAGTGACCCGACTCATCGGGGTACGAACGAAGCGAATTGGGGCTCTGAACGGTCATGATCCGGCGCTTGGCAGACCCCCCCGCGCTTGTCCAGACGCCTTGAGGAGAGGGGCCATGTTTGCCCCGGGAACGCCGGAAAACCATGGGTGCCTACAGGGGCTTGGTGATCGCCTGGCGGACATTCAATTGCAAACAATGCAACTGAAAATCGGCAAAAGCACCTAACCGGCATAAACTGCAGTTTTGTGACGTTTTGAACGATTCCAAGAATTTACCGTTCATCTGACTGAAAGGTGACGGGGTCCAGCGGCGGGGCTCCCGACGATAACCCCGATGAGGGTCGGGATCGCAGGAATACTTGGAGTTATATAATATGCGTATTGCACTTGTTTCGCTCGCCGCGGTTGCTGCCGTGGCCGCTGCCACTCCCGCCCTGGCCAACGAGGCTCGCGTCGAAGCACGCGGCGGTGTGATCTGGGACGGTAGCAACAGCGACGCAGTTGCAGGTGTCGCCGCCGGCTACGACTACGACCTGGGCGACAAGCTCTTCGTGGGTGTGCAGGGTTCGGCCGACAAGATCCTGACCGACAACACCCGCGTTTCGTGGGGCGCTGGCGGCCGCATCGGCGTGCAGCCGATCCCGGGCACCAAGGTCTACGCGCTGGCCGACTGGGAATCGAAGAACTGCAAGTACTGCAACAGTGCCGTGGGCGTCGGTGGCGGCGTCCAGCAGGACATGGGCTCGCGCTACTACGTGAAGGCCGAATACCAGCACCTGCTGGTCGGCGACAACACCCCCGACGCCGACCGCGGCCTCGTGGGCGTGGGCGTCAAGTTCTGATCCCACGGATCTGATCGCTGCGAAAGCAGTGTAAGCCAGGAAAGGGGCGGTCCGACGGGCCGCCCCTTTCTTCGTCTGGCCTTCGTCATTGCGAGCGTAGCGAAGCAATCCAGAGCAATCTTGTTGAGTCGCCCTGGATTGCTTCGCTACGCTCGCAATGACGAAAGGTTGGGTCAGGCCGATCGAACCGCCGCGCAGAAGGCGGCAATGCGCGCCTCGTCCTTCACGCCCGGCGCGCTCTCCACGCCCGAGGAGGTATCGACCAGCGGCGCTCCTGTCAGCCGGATGGCCTCGGCGACGTTCGCCGGGTCGAGGCCCCCCGCGAGGCCCCATGCCAGCGGTCCCTTCCAATTCGCGACAAGGCCCCAGTCGAAGCTGAGGCCCATGCCGCCGGGCAGGGCGCCCTTGGGCGTCTTGGCGTCGAAGAGGACAACATCGGCGGCGCCCGCGTAGGCGTTCGCGCGGGTGACGTCGTCTGAGGTGGCGACGGACAATGCCTTCCATACGGGGATGCCGAAGCGGGCACGCAGCTGCGCGGCGCGTTCGGCCGTCTCGGACCCGTGGAGTTGCAGCGCGTCGAGCTTCGCCGCGCCCACGGCCTCGCCGAGCAGCGCGTCGTCGGCGTCCACGAACAGACCGACGCGGCCGATTCGGTCCGCCGCGCGCGCCGAAAGCTGCGCCGCCTGCACCGGGCTCACCGCGCGCGGGCTCTTGGCGAAGAACACCAGGCCGATGTGCGCGGCGCGGGCGCGGATGGCCGCTTCCAGCGAAGCGGCGGTGCTGATACCGCAAATCTTGATTGCCGCTGTTGGCATATGCGCGCCTTGCCCTAAGCTGCGGTCCTGCATGAAATGAAGGACGTGAAGTGAATCGGTTGGGCCGCTATCTAATGCCATTCCTCGCAGCGGCAATGCTCGGCGGTTGCAGCGTGAAGGAGTCGATCCAGCAAGCCGACGCAGAAGTGGTCCGTTTCCACCAGGCGCTGGACGCAGGCCGCTCGCAGGCGATCTGGGATGCGACCGGGCCGGACATGCGCAAGGCCACCACACAGAAGCAGTTCGTCGCCCTGCTCGACGCGGTCCATCGCAAGCTGGGCAACGTGAAGTCGAGCAAGCAGGTCGGCTGGAACCGCAACGCCAGCACCATCGGCAGCTTCACCACGACAACCAACGAAACCGTGTTCGAACGCGGTAGTGGAACCGAGCAATTCGTGTTCCGAAAAAGTGAAGCCGACAAGCTCGCGCTCGTCGGCTATCACATTCAATCGAACGAGATGATGGTCAATTGATGGTCGATCACGGCGCCAGTTCGAACTGCACCGTCACATTGACGTTCATCTCCAACTCGCCCGCAGCGACCGGCGGCGGCGCGGCGGCGGCGACCATGTCACGGGCCTCCTTGCGCACGAACATCACCGGCTGCGGCGAATAACCGCCGCTCTCGCTGATCGAGACGATGCGCGCGACCCGCAGGCCCGATGCCTTGGCATAGAGTTCGGCGCGGGCACGGGCGGACTTCATCGCCTCGACACGCGCCTCGTCCATCGCCGCCTCGGGCTGCGAGAGCATGAAGTTCGGGCCGTTGACCTGGTTCGCACCGGCGGTGACGAGCGCGTCGATCACCTTGCCCATGTCCTGCAACTTGCGCTGGCGGACCGAGACCGAATTGCTCGCACGGTAACCGACGATGCGCTGCTGGCCGTCGTCCTCGTAAGAGCCATCGGGCAGGCGCTTGGGCTGGGCGTAGACCGGATTGACGTTGAGGTTGCTGGTCTGGACATCCTTGTCGGCGATCCCGGCCCGCTTGAGCGCGGCGATCACCTTGGTCATCTGCGCCGAGTTGGCCGAAAGCGCCTCGCTGGCAGTCGTGCCCTGCGTGGTCACACCGGCGCTGTAGTTCGCCATGTCGGGCTCGCGCGTGGACGAACCTTCGGCGGTGACGGTGAGCATCGTGTGCCCGGCCTCGATGGCGGGAGCAGGGGCCTGCTGGGCGAAGGCGGTAGGGGCGGATGCTGCCATAGCCGTGGCGGCGAGCAGGCTCAGGGTCTTCATAATGGGGTCGCACTCCCGGGGGTTGTTCGGTGGACAACGATCTGGACGGAGCGAGGTTGCGAAGGGCTGAACGGTGAAGTGTGCGAATGTTAAGGTGAGCAGAGGAGGAAGCAGGGGTTTACCACCCCTGCACCCCGTGACCCGTCGAGGTCGGGCGCGCAGCATCGTACGGCAATGAGGCTGTGTTGGAAGACCAATAGCCTGCGGCGCAATGTGGACGCGACGCTGCTGCGCGCACAACGATGACAGTAAAGGGGTCTGGGGCGATGGCCCCAGAATCCTCTTTTTCCGTTCTTAAAGAGTAGCCTCGATAGCCTTCGCCGCTGCGAGGGGATCCTCCGCGCGGCTGATTGGCCGTCCGATCACGAGCACGCTGGCGCCTGCATCGCGGGCTTCGCGCGGGGTGACGGTGCGCTTCTGGTCGCCGACTTTGCCGTCTGCCGGGCGCAGGCCGGGGACGACAAAGTAGCCGTCCTTCCACTGCTTGTGCACCGCGCCGACTTCGTGGCCCGAGCAGACGATGCCGTCGAGGCCCGCCGAGTGAGCGAGGTCGGCGAGGCGCAGGGCCTGGTCGTAGGGGTTGGCGTTCACGCCGATGGCGGAGAGGTCGTCTCCGTCGAGGCTGGTGAGCACGGTGACGGCGACGACCTTGCAGTTTTCACCGGCGGCGGCCTTGGCGTCTTCCATCATGGCGCGGCCACCGGCGGCGTGAATGGTGACGATCGAGGGTTGCAGCACGTGGATCGCCTGCATCGCGCCAGCGACGGTGTTGGGAATGTCGTGCAGCTTCAGGTCGAGGAAGATGGGGAGGCCCACCTTGTGCAGTTCATGGACGCCGTGGTGGCCGTGGGCGCAGAAGAATTCGAGGCCCAGCTTGATCCCGCCGATATGGCCCGAGACCTTGCGCGCCAGCGCTTCTGCGGCGTCGAGGCGAGGGAGGTCGAGGGCGAGGTAGACGGGATTGCGGTTCATGACTTCTCGATTTCCGACGGGGTTTCGATTGGGGTGACGAGCACGGCTTCGTGCGCTTCGGCGAGCGAGGGCATCGAGGTGGCGCGCAGCGAGTTCTCGAGGCTGGCGATGCGGCGGTTGAGCCGCCAGCGCACGGCGCGCAGGTAAGCCCACACCGGCAGCATGCCCAGCCCGAAGAAGAGCAGCGCGACGACGCCGACCGGCCATTCGAAGTGGAAGTAGTTGCCGTCTGCCAGAGGCCAGAAGTTTACCGGCACTTTGGTCCAGTTCATCGCGATGAATGCGACGAGCACGGCGGTGAGCACGACCCATGCGATGGTGCGGATGACCTGCATTGTTCCTCCTGCTTTCCCGGCGATGCTAGGCGTGAATTTTCCGCAAGGGAAGGGATTCCGCCGTCGTCCCGGACTTGATCCGGGACCGCTGGCCGAGAACAACATTGCTCTCGGCCAGGCGCCTTATCGACAGCGCGCATCTAAAGACAGCCAGCGGTCCCGGATCAAGTCCGGGACGACGATCGGCTCAGCCGAACACGCGGGCGAAGATCGTGTCGACGTGCTTGAAGTGGTAGTCGAGGTTGAACTTGTCCTCGATCACTTCGGCCGGAAGGGCGGCAGCGACTTCGGGGTCAGCCTTGAGCAGTTCGAGCAGCGAGAGCTGGCCGTCCGATTCCCACACCTTCATCGCGTTGCGCTGGACGAGGCGGTAGCTCTCGTCGCGGGTCAGGCCCGCCTGCGTCAGCGCCAGCAGCACGCGCTGCGAGTGGACCAGGCCGCCCATGCGGTCGAGGTTCTTCTGCATGCGCGCAGGATAGATCAGCAGCTTGTCGATCACACCAGTCAGGCGCGCCAGAGCGAAGTCGAGGGTGATCGTCGCGTCGGGGCCGATGAAGCGCTCGACCGAGGAGTGCGAGATGTCGCGCTCGTGCCACAGCGCCACGTTCTCCATGGCGGGGACGACGGCCGAACGCACCACGCGTGCGAGGCCGGTGAGGTTCTCGGTGAGCACGGGGTTGCGCTTGTGCGGCATCGCCGACGAGCCCTTCTGGCCGGGCGAGAAGTATTCCTCGGCCTCCAGGACTTCGGTGCGCTGCAGGTGGCGGACCTCGACGGCAAGGCGCTCGATCGAGCTGGCGATGACGCCCAGCACGGCGAAGAACATCGCGTGACGGTCGCGCGGGATGACCTGCGTGGAGACCGGCTCGATCCCGAGGCCCAGCTGGTCGGCGACGTACCGTTCCACGGCCGGGTCGGTATTGGCGAAAGTGCCGACCGCGCCCGAGATCGCGCAGGTCGCGATTTCCTCACGCGCGAAGACGAGGCGCATGCGGCACCGGGCGAACTCGGCATAGGCTTCGGCGAGCTTGAGGCCGAAGGTGACGGGCTCGGCGTGGATGCCGTGGCTGCGGCCGATGGTGGGGGTGTACTTGTGCTCCTCGGCGCGGCGCTTGATCGCGGCGAGCAGGGCGTCGAGGTCGGCGAGCAGGATGTCGGCGGCCTTGACCAGTTGCACGTTCAGCGTGGTGTCGAGCACGTCGGAACTGGTCATGCCCTGGTGCATGAAGCGCGCCTCGGGGCCGACCTGCTGCGCCACCCAGTCGAGGAAGGCGATGACGTCGTGCTTGGTCACGGCTTCGATCGCGTCGATCGCGGCGACGTCGATCTTCGGGCTGGTCGCCCACCAGTCCCACAGCGCCTTGCCGGCGGAGGCGGGGACGGTGCCCATCTCGCCCATCTTGACGGCAGCATGGGCCTCGATCTCGAACCAGATGCGATAGCGGGCTTCGGGTTCCCAGATCGCGGTCATCGCGGGGCGGGCGTAGCGGGGGACCATGTTCGACTCCTTGCAGCTGACGCGGGTAGCGGCCAATTCGTGCCGGTGCCGCTAGGCGGCGCGGGCGCGAAAGGCAAGGCGCTTGCGCGGCGATCTACCGGCTTCCGATGCCGGGCCAGGCGAAGTCGATCCGGACGTCGCCGGTGCGGGCACCGTCGGCATCGAAGCTGCGCTCGGCGATCGCGCCCCGGCCTGCGCGGTCGATCATGATCACCGTGCTGCACCGCGTACCGTAAGTCGCATCGCGGATGAAAACCGGCGCGAAGCGCGGTTCGGGGCCGAGTTCGGGGCGTGCGGGCGCCGGTGCGGGTGTCTCGTCGCGCAGCGCGTCGAGGAGCGGCGCGGGATCGGACGATCCATTTTCCAGCCACCGTTCGATCGCTTCCCCCACCTGCAGCGTCTTGGGCCAGGGCACGTCGAAACCGCCGTTCGACAGCCCATGGATTCCCGGAGACAGCGGCCGCGCCTCGACCTGCGGGTGATTGGTGAGGAACGAGGCCTCGCCCGTATCGGCCAGGATCAGGTTGAACGGATTCATCTGCGCCATCGCGTCGGTCAGCGTGTCCGGGAGCGCGCCCTCCAGCAGATCCGTTACCAGCTTCCCGCGCGAGGGACGGCCGGGCTGCGAGCCTTCCGGCACGCGGTAGTTCGTGACGAGGGCGAAGCGGCCTTCTTCGGTGACGCCCAACCAGGTGCCGCCGCCGGTGAGGTCGGTCCCGGCGATGATGCCGTCCGGCCTGTGCGCGAGCGGCGCGGCGGGACGGGCATGGAACTCGTCGCGGTTGCCCGCCACGACGAGGAGCCAGTTGGGATGGGCATCCCAGGCGACGGCCGCGACGCACATGGTGTCAGATCAGTCCCTTGGCACGCAGTGACATGTGGCCCTCGCGTCCGATCACCACGTGGTCGTGGACGGAGACGCCGAGCAGGCGACCGGCCTCGGCGATGCGGTTGGTGATGTCGATGTCCGCCCGGCTCGGCTGCGGCGAGCCCGAAGGGTGATTGTGGACGAGGATCAGCGCCGTGGCGCCAAGGTCGAGCGCGCGGCGGATCACCTCGCGCGGGTGGATCGCGGCCTCGTCGATCGAGCCTTCGCCGACGAGGTCGTCGAGGATCAGCATGTTGCGGGCATTGAGGTAGAGGACGCGGACGCGCTCGACCGTCAGGTGCGCCATATCGATCGTCAGGTAGTCGATGAGCGCGTGCCACGAGGACAGCACCGGTGCCTCGCGCACTTTCTGGCGGGCCATGCGGGTGGCGGCGACGGTGACCACGCGCAGCGCCGCGGCGGTGGCCTCGCCCATGCCGGGGTGGGCGGCGAGGGCGCGCGGCTCGGCCTGCAGCACCCCTGCGAGCGAGCCGAAGCGATGGATCAGGCTGCGCGCGAGCGGCTTCATGTCGCGGCGCGGAACGGCCTGCATCAGCAGGAGTTCAATGACCTCATGATCCGCCAGAGCCTCCGCCCCGCCATCGAGCAACCGCTTGCGCAACCGTGCGCGGTGGCCGCTCGAATCATTGGCAAAATCGCCGCGCGCCTCCCTGAGGGGGAGGGGGCGTTCATCGAAGAGGGGAGGTTGTCCGTCCATGCTGCGTACAAACAATTGCCTTTCCCGTCCGCCCGGCGCAAGTGAACGATCGGATGTCGCAAGAGATCGACCAGACCCCGGACACCGACGAGGCCGCTACCGGGGGCCTTTCTTCGCGTGGGCGCTTTCGGAGCGGCCACAGTTGGCGCAGGCGCTGGGGCGCTCCCGTGCTTGTGGTGGGCGGCCTGCTGGCGGCGGCGCTGGGTGCTGCCTGGCTATCGCGCGAGGAGATCGCGGCGAACCTCATCGAGCGCGAACTCGATTCGCTGGGCCTCGATGCCCGCTACGAGATCGTGCGGATCGGACCCTCGGAGCAGGTGATTCGGAACCTCGTCATCGGCGATCCGGCGCGGCCGGACCTGACGGTGCAGGAACTGCGGGTGGCGACGCGCCTTTCCTGGGGACTTCCCGGTATCGGCCGGATCACCGTGGTGAAGCCGCGCCTCTACGGTTCGTGGCGCGGCGGCAAGGCCAGCTTCGGCAGTCTCGACAAGGCGCTGTTCAGCGGCAAGGGCGGGCCGTTCGAGATGCCCGACCTCGACCTTGCGGTTGTCGACGGGCGCGCCCTGATCGACAGCGACCACGGCCGCATCGGCGTCAAGCTGGCGGGTGAAGGCGAATTGCGCGGCGGGTTCTCCGGCGAACTGGCGGCCTTGTCGCCCGCGCTCACCGGCGGCGGCTGCTCGACCGGGCGCGCGACGATTTACGGCAAGTTGACGACTTCGGCCGCGAAGCCGCGATTCGAGGGGCCGGTGCGGCTGGACAGCCTGTCGTGCCCATCGCAGGATCTGCGACTGGCCAAGGCCGGTGTGCAACTGGACGTGACGCTCGACGAAGCGCTCGACGGGGCTTCGGGCAAGCTCGGCCTTTCCGCCGGAGCCGCGCGCTTCGGGGTTCAAAAGCTGGCTGGAGCGAGCGGCTCGGGGCGGTTCACCTATCGCGGCAACGCCTTGAGCGCGACGTACCGGGTTACCGGGCGCGGACTCGACACGCCGCAGGCGCGGATGCGCGAAGTCACCCTCGAAGGGCGCGCGCGCTCCACCGGCGGCATCGCGCGATTCGATGTGGACGCGGACCTCACCGGCAGGGAACTGGCGCTTGGCAATACCGTGGACCGCGCACTGCTCTCAGCGCAGCAGGCGGCCGCCGGAACCCTCGGCGCGCCGATCACGGCGCAAGTGCGGCAGGCGCTCGGCCGCGAGATGCGTGGCAGTACGATCAATGCGGGCCTCCTCGTGCGCAATTCGCGCGAGGGCCTCAGCGTCGTCGTCACGCGCGGGTCGCTGAAGGGCGGCAGCGGCGAGTCGGTGCTGTCGCTTTCGCGCGTGCAGGCGATGTTCGGCCGCAAGGGCGGCGTGCCGAGGGTGAACGGCAACTTCACGACCGGCGGGCGAGGGCTGCCGCAGGCGTGGGGGCGGATGGAGAGCGGCGACGACGGCCACCTCGCCATGCGCGCGACGATGACGGATTACCGCGCCGGATCGGCGATGGTCGGCGTGCCGAGGCTGTCGCTGGAGCAGGCGCCAGACGGCGCGCTCTCCTTCAACGGGCAGGTCGTCCTCAGCGGCGATCTTCCGGGCGGCAACACGCGCAACCTGCAGCTTCCGGTCGATGGCCGATGGGGCGCGGACGGCAGGCTCGCCGTGTGGCGCCGCTGCACCGACGTCGCGTTCGATGCCCTGAGCTTCTCCAACCTGACCATCGACAAGCGCAAGCTCACCCTGTGCCCGGCGCGCGGCGGGGCGATCGTGGAAGGGCGCCCCGACAACCTGCTGCTCGCGGCAGGCATGACCGCGCTCGACTTGTCCGGGCACCTTGGCGAGACGCCGATCCGGATCGCCAGCGGGCCGCTCGGCTTCGCGATGGGCGGGGGCAGGCCCGGTGTCCTCAAGGCCAGCGCCATCAACGTGGCGCTTGGCCCGGCGGACACCGCATCGCACTTCCTCGTCAGCCATCTCGACGGGCAGATCGGCAAGGACATCGCGGGCACCTTCGATCAGGCCGACATCAGCCTTGCCGCCGTACCGCTGGACATGCGGCAGGCTGCGGGCCGCTGGCGCTATGCCAGCGGCGTGGCCTCGATCGAGGGCGCACAGTTCACGCTGGTGGACCGCCAACAGGTGGCACGCTTCCAGCCGATGGTGGCGCGCGACGCGACGCTGCAACTGGCCGACAACCGCATCACCGCGCAGGCCCTGCTCCGCGAGCCGAGCAGCGACCGGGCGGTCGTCCGCGCCGACATCGTCCACGATCTGTCGAGGGCCGACGGTCATGCGAATCTCGCCGTCGAGGGGATTGTCTTCGACGACAAGCTGCAGCCCGACGCGCTCTCGCGGCTGGTGCTGGGCGTAGTGTCCGACCTCAAGGGCGTCGTGCGCGGCACCGGGCGGATCGACTGGAACCCGAAGAGCGTGACCAGCCGTGGCCGCTTCTCCACTGACGGCGTCGATTTCGCAGCCGCTTTCGGTCCGCTACGGGGGCTGTCGGGCGAGGTGGTGTTCACCGACCTCCTCGGCATGGTTACCGCGCCGAATCAGAACGTACGCATCGCCTCCATGAACCCGGGCATCGAGGTGACCGACGGCACGCTCTCCTACGAGATACGCCCCGGCTACAACCTCATCGTCCACGGCGGAAAGTGGCCGTTCATGGACGGTACGCTGACCCTCGACCCGGCGAAGATGCAGATCGGGGCGGCGGAAACACGCTACTACACGCTGCGCGTCACGGGCCTCGACGCGGCGGACTTCGTGCAGCATCTCGAACTCACCAACATCAACGCCAGCGGCATATTCGACGGCGAGCTTCCGCTCATCTTCGACGAAAACGGCGGCCGGATCGAAAACGGCTTCCTTCGCTCGCGCGATCCCGGCGGCAACGTCTCCTACGTCGGCGCGCTGACGTACAAGGACTTGTCGGCCATGGGCAATTACGCCTTCGACGCGCTCAAGTCGGTGAACTACAAGAAGATGGAGATCGGGCTGGGCGGTTCGCTCTCGGGCGATATCGTCACGAAGATCAGCTTCGACGGGCTCAGCCAGGGGCAGGGCGCCAGCAAGAACTTCATCACCAAGCAGATCGCGAAGCTGCCGCTCCGCTTCATCGTCAACATCAAGGCGCCGTTCTTCAGCCTGTTCGGCTCGATGCGTTCGCTCTACGATCCGACGTACGTGACGGACCCGAGGGTGCTCGGCCTGCTCAATACGGACGGGACGCGCTCGACCACCGCGCCCGATGCGACGCTCAATCTGGCGCCCCCCAAACCGACTTCGGCTCCATCCGGCGCTATTCAGCCTCCAGTCAGCGAGAAAAAGCCATGATGCCCTCGGAATTGACCGGAAGCCCTCCGGCTGCGACAAGCCCGGTGATGATCGACGGGTATTCGACAGAGCAGCAGGTGGGCACACGGTCCGGCAGGCGCGCCGTTCGCGCCGCAATGATGGCCGCGACGGTGATGGCGGTCGCTTTCGGTCTCGGAGGCTGCATTCAGGTTGCAGCCCCCGACAAGCCGATCGTGATCGAACTCAACATCAACATCCGGCAGGAAGTCGTCTACCGCCTAGCCGCCGACGCGGCCAAGACGGTGGACGAGAACAAGGGCATTTTCTGATGACGAGCATTCGTTTCATTGCCGCCGCAGCTGTAACGGTTCTCGCCGTCGCCGGTGCGTCCACGGCTTATGCGCAGCGCTCGCCGGAATACGTCGCTGCGCGCGCGGCCGGGCAGGTCGGCGAGCAGCGCGACGGCTATCTCGGCGTGATCAGCGGCGGCGGGGACATCTCCGCCATGGTCCGCGACATCAACAACAAGCGCCGCTCGGTCTACACCACCGCCGCCCAGGGCAAGAGCACCATCGAGGAATACGCCTTCACCACCGGCTGCAAGCTGATCCGCGACACCAAGCCCGGCGAGAAGTACCAGGGCCTCGACGGTTCGTGGAAGACGCGCGGCGCCGGTGCGCCGGAATTGGACCCGCGCTGCCCGTGACATTGATATCCATGAGGCGGTGAAAACGGGGCGCGGCCAAAAGTACTAGGTCACAGGCGTTCAACACTTTCGTCACCGCACTGACGAATCAAGAAAAGGCCGGAGGCGGGCACGCTTTTCCGGCCTTTTTCGCGTCCATTCCGGCTGCATCGCCATTGCGGTATTGGGTGGATCGCCGCAGTTCTACTTCATCCGTGTCGCATCTTCGCCCCGTGTCCTGTCAACAACAGGCGCTGAGGAGCCGCCGCCCCGGTTGACTCGGGATAAGCCCCACCCTAAGGGGCCGGTGCTCTTGGCGGGCAGCCGTCGTTTGTGTCTAACGTTCCTGTCATCGTGAGGAGGACGTGACATGACCGACGAGCAACCTGCACGAGACCCTGTTGGCGAGGATGCGCGCATCGATTCGCTCGACGAAAGGCTGAAGGCCCTTCGCGAGCGGGAAGAGGAACGCAACCGACCGAAGGCCGGCGCGGAAACCGATGCGAGCTATCGCATGGGCAACCGGGTGCTTTCGGAATTGCTGGGAGGTGTCGCGGGCGGTCTGTTCCTGGGATGGCTCATCGGCCATTTCAGCGGATATATGGCCTTGAGTCTGATGGTGATGCTGTTCGTGGGAATTGGTATTGCCTTCAGGAACATACTAAGGATTACGAACCAGCGTCCTGACTGACCCGCGAATTGGGGAGTGGGGCGCTGTAGTTCAATAGGCGACAGGGGTAATCGCGTGGCAGCCGAAGCGAAGCTCGATCCGATGCACCAGTTCCAGCTTGAAAAGCTGGCGGGCGCGGACTGGAACATTGCCGGTTACAATATCGCCTTCACCAACAGTGCGCTGTGGATGGCCATCGCCACCCTCGCGCTGATCGTGTTCGTTGCGGGCGGCATGAAGCGTCAACTGGTGCCCGGTCGCTGGCAGATGGCGGTGGAAACCTTCACCGGTTTCATCGACGGCATGCTCGCCGCGAACGTCGGCAAGAACGGTAAGAAGTACGTTCCGTACATCTTCTCGCTGTTCATGTTCATCCTTTTCGCGAACTTCCTCGGCCTGATGCCGCTGGGCGTGCTGGGCGTTCACGCCTTCACCTTCACCAGCCACTTCTCGGCCACGGGCGTTCTTGCGGTGCTGTCGTTCTCGATTGTGCTGATCGTCGGCTTCGCCAAGCACAAGCTGCACTTCTTCTCGCTTTTCGTGCCGCACGGTACGCCGGCGCTGATGATCCCGATCATCTTCGTGGTCGAGCTGATCTCGTTCCTGGTGCGCCCGTTCAGCCTCGGCCTGCGACTGTTCGTCGCGATGATGGCCGGACACGTGCTGCTCGAAGTGCTCTCCAGCTTCGTGATCTCGGGCGGCAACAACGGCCCGATCATGTTCGCGATCGCCGGCATTCCCAGCTTCGTGCTGATGGTCGGCATCTGCGCGCTGGAACTGCTGGTCGCCGGCATCCAGGCTTACGTCTTCGCTCTTCTCACCTGCGTCTATCTCAACGACGCCGAGAACCTTCACTGATCATCTTTTTTCGCCTCACTTGCGGGCACACCAAAGGGAGTTTTTGATATGGACGCAGAAGCTGCAAAGCTGCTCGGAGCCGGTTTCGCTGCAATCGGCGCCGGCCTCGCCTCGATCGGCGTGGGCAACGTTTTCGCCAAGTTCCTCGAAGGCGCGCTGCGCAACCCGGGCGCCGCTGACGCCCAGCAGGGTCGCCTGTTCATCGGCTTCGCCGGTGCAGAGCTTCTCGGCCTGCTTTCGTTCGTCATTGCCGCGCTGCTGATCTTCGCCTGATCGCTCGCGTTTGACCGGATTTCCGGCCGCCCTGACCCTTTGGTGAGGCGGCCGGGATTTCCGGCAAGATTTTTTCCGGCTTCCTTCGAGACAGGGCTGAACCCATGCCTCAGATCGCTCAGCTAGGCGAGTTCTACTCCAGCCAGATCTTCTGGCTGTTGATCTTCTTCGGTATCACCTTCTTCGTCGTTGGACGGGGCATGGTGCCGAAGGTGATGGACACCGTCGCCAGCCGTGACAACCAGATCGCCGCCGACCTCAAGGCAGCCGAAGCCGCTCGTGCCCAGGCCGATGCCGAAGAGGCCTCCTGGCGCACCCGCGAGAACGCCAACCGCGCTTCGGCGCAGGGCACCATCGCCGACGCCCGCGCCAAGGCCGCAGCCGCTGCCGAGCAGCGCCTCGCCGTTGCCCAGGCATCGATCGACGCCACCCTAGCCGGTGCGGAAACCCGCATCGCCGAGGCGCGCCGTGCCGCTGCCGACGATATCGAGACCGTGGCCGCCGAGGCGACCCGCGACATCGTCAGCCGCATCGCCGGCCTGTCGCTGGGCGACGACGTCGTGCGCGGCGCCGTGAAGGAGAACCTGGTCCATGGCTGACGCCAACGCCGCCGTCGAGCACGGCCTCGACCATGAAGCCGCCGAAGTGACGGGTGCCGAAGGTACGCACGCTTCGACCGAGCATCACGCCGAACCGCTGTTCCTCGGCTTCGCGCCGCCGGTCGCGGTCGTCAGCAGCTCGATGATCGTGCTGCTCGCGATCCTGGCCTGGAAAGGCGTGCCGAAGATGATCGGCAAGGGTCTCGACGGCAAGATCGCCGAGATCAAGGCCCAACTCGCCGAAGCCAAGTCGCTGCGCGCCGAAGCGGAAGTCCTTCGTTCGGAATACGCGAGCAAGATCGCGAACGCCGAGAAGGACGCCGCCGCGATGCTCGACCATGCCCGTCACGAAGCCGAGGCGATCGTCGCCAAGGCCGAGGCGGACACCACCGAGACCATCGCCCGCCGCGAGAAGATGGCGCAGGACAAGATTACCGCAGCCGAGTTCGCTGCCGTGACCCAGCTGCGCAATCAGGCTGCCGCTGCCGCCGCCGCTGCCGCGAAGGGCCTGATCGCCGCGAACCATTCCGCCGCCGCCGACAAGGCGCTGGTGGACCAGGCGATCGCCGGGATCTGATTTTCCGCACCTTTGCGGGTGGGATCAAGAAGCCTCCGTCCTTGGGCGGAGGCTTTTTTTGTGCGCGCCTGCATTACAACAAGGTGTCACTATGTGCATTCGCGGTCCGCTCATGGCCTGAGCGGCTGCCGACAGTATCGTGGCCGTACCTTTGTAGGAAAGACGCAGGTTTTCGGGAACACCCTCATGTCTGTTCGGACTGCATCTCCAAGAAACCGGAAACCGCCGCCCACGCGCGGCTGAACTCGGAGGATCGTAGTCGGTCGCAGTCATGACCGCAGGCGAGCGATACCACGCGCGCGCTCGGGGGCAGGTGGCGTCGGAAGTCGGACGGGTCGGCGCCATAGTCGTCGGCATCGCCCTGGACGATCAGCAGCGGCTTGGTGACGGCAGGCAGGTGCGCCGTCCGGTAGGCTTGTGGCTGGCGCTCCGGATGCCGGAACGGGTACGCGAAGCAGACGATGCGGGCGATTGCGCGATGATCGGCGACACTGGTGGCCGAGATGCCGCCTGCAGAATGTGTCACGATGCAGGCGGCATGATCACCCATCGCATCCAGCATTCGTCGCAATTGCCGCGCGTCGTTGGCAGACCGGCCGGGGAGGAATGTGTAGAGGTGGTCGTAGCGGTGCTGATCCAGCACCACCAGCACGAGCCGCAGCAGCATGCGTAGCATGCGGCGCGGCGCGGTGTCGCGGTCCCGCCAGCACAGTCGGGGCCATCTGGCGACGATGCGCGCACCGATGTCCTCGTAAGACCGGGTATAGTCGGATACGAACCAGTGCACCTTGAACCCTTGTGCTTCCAGCATCAGCAGGATGCGTTGGATATCGCCCGAATCGCGGGTCTTGTCGGTGCGGCCCACGACGATGATCGTGCGGGCAGGCGGGGTGATGTGATGCATGCGCCCTCTGCGCGCGGACGGCCTGATGTCGCGGACGGTAGGTCGAGTTCAATCGTGCGGCGGGTTCTCGACCAGTTCTTCCTTCGCGCTTTCGCCCATGCCGTGCTTCAGCACCATCGGCAGCTGCGAGAACGTGAACAGGAACGAAAGCACCGTGAAGCCCCAGAGCTTGGCCTGCAGCCACGTGTCGAAGCTGACGGTATAGACCAGCACCGTGTTCAGCACCGCCAGCACCAGGAAGAACCACGCCCAGTTGCGCGACAGGATCATCCAGCCGGCGTCGTCCAGCCCCTCGAAGGCGGCCTGCAGCAGGTACTTGAGCATCGCCTTGCCGCGCCACAGCCCGAAGAACAGCACGGCCGAGAACATCAGGTAGACGGCGGTGGGCTTGAGCTGGATGAAGATCGCATTGCGGAACACCACCGTCAGCGCGCCGAAGCCGAGGATCAGCACCGTCGTCAGCCACAGCATCGGCGAGACATGGCCGAGCCGCCACTTCGACACGACCAGCGCCGCCACGGTCGCGACCATGAAGGCGATCGTGCCCTTGATGACGGCGGTGACGGTGGCGATCGAATTGCCGTCGCCCTCGGGCGAGAAGTGCCGGTAGGCGAGGAAGAACACCAGCAGCGGCCCGAAATCGACGACGAGGTTCAGCCAGCTGGATTTGGGCTTCTTGGCAGCATCGGCGCTCATCACGCGATCCCCGCGATGACCCGCGCGAGCAGGTCGGGGTTGAAGGGGCGCAAGTCGTCGATCTTTTCGCCGACGCCGATGGCATGGATCGGCAACCCGTACTGCTCCGCCGCCGCGACGAGGACACCGCCGCGCGCGGTGCCGTCGAGCTTGGTCATGATGAGCCCGGAAACGCCAGCCACTTCCTTGAATATCTCGATCTGCGAGAGCGCGTTCTGGCCGTTGGTGGCGTCCAGCACCAGCACCACGTCATGCGGCGCGGCGGGGTTCAGGCGGCCGAGGACGCGGCGGATCTTGGCCAGTTCGTCCATCAGTTCGCGCTTGTTCTGGAGGCGCCCGGCGGTGTCGACGATCAGCGCGTCGATGCCCTGCTCGGTCGCGGCCTTGAGGCCGTCGAACACGATCGAGGCGGGGTCGCCGCCCTCGGGACCGGTTACGATCGGGATCGAGAGGCGCTCCGCCCAGACCTTGAGCTGGCCGATCGCGGCGGCGCGGAAGGTGTCTCCGGCTGCCAGCATGACCGAATAGTCCTGCTCCTGGAACAGGTGCGCCAGCTTGGCGATCGTGGTGGTCTTGCCCGAGCCGTTGACGCCGATCACGAGGATCACCTGCGGGCGCGGGAAGGCGACGATGTCGAGCGGCTTGGCGACCGGGCGCAGGATTTCGGCGATCTCGCGCGCGACGACTTCCATGATGGCGCGTTCATCCGCGTCGCGCTCGAAGCGCTCCTCGGCCAGCCGGTCACGGATGCGGGCGGCGGCGCGGGGGCCGAGGTCGGACATGATGAGCGCGTCTTCCAGCGCATCGAGCTGCGCCGAGGTCAGACGGGTGCCGCCGCCAAGGCCCGCGAGGTTGCCCGCGAGGCGCTGCGAGGTCTGGCGAAAGCCTCCGAAGAGACGGTCGGACCAGTCGCTTGATGCCCCCTCGTTTTGCTGGGGGTCAGGGGTACTCATGCTTCCAGCATTCCTTCGACAATTCGGGTCGGGGTCACTTCCACCAGCGCGCCGGGCGGCGTGCCGGGGGGAACCCGGACGGGCGCGAAGTCGGCCGCGTGGCCGCTCCCGCCCCTTTCGGCGAGCACCCATAGCGGCAAGCCCAGATGCGCGGCAAGCCACGATGCGCGGGTTTCCGCGACCTTTGCGCGCAACTGCGCGGCGCGGGCGCGGATCGTCGCGTGCTCCACCTGCGGCATGCGCGCGGCGGGGGTGCCGGGGCGCTGCGAGTAGGGGAAAACGTGGCCGTGGACGACACCCAGCGCCTCGATGATCGACAGGTTGGCGGCGTGCGCCTCGTCGTCCTCGGTGGGGAAACCGGCGATGAGATCGGCACCGATGGCGATCTCCGGGCGGCGAGCGCGCAGGGCTGCAACGAGGTTCACCGCGTCGGCGCGCGAGTGGCGGCGCTTCATGCGCTTGAGGATCAGGTCGTGGCCGTGCTGCAGCGAGAGGTGCACATGGGGCATGACCCGCGCCTCGGAGGCGAGGAGGTCGAACAGCAGGTCGTCCACTTCGGCGCCGTCGATCGAGGAGAGGCGCAAGCGCGGCAGGCCGGGGAAGCGGGTAAGGATCGCTTCTGCCAGCGTACCGAGGCGCGGCTCTCCGGGCAGGTCGTCGCCCCATGAGGTGAGATCGACGCCGGTGAGGATCACTTCCTGTACGCCTGCGTCGAGGTGGCGGGCCACGTCGTCCAGCACTTGCGTGACGGTGCGCGAGCGGCTCGGGCCTCGGCCTTGCGGGATGACGCAGAAGGTGCAGGCGTGGTCGCAGCCGTTCTGTACCTGCACGAAGGCGCGGGTGTGGGCGCGGGTTTCCGGCGCTCGCGTGGCGAGCGGCACGTTCCAGGCGCGCGGGTCGAGCTTGGCGGTGTTGGCGATGAGGCCGTCCACCTCGGGCATCGCCGCTAGCGCCTCGCGCTCGACTTCGGCCGCGCAGCCGGTGACGAGGAGGCGCGCGTCGGGACGGGCCTTGCGGGCGCGACGGATGGCCTGGCGGGTCTGGCGCACGGCTTCCGCCGTGACCGCGCAGGAGTTGATGACGACGAGGTCGTCCGCCTCACCCAGCATCCCGCGCAGGGTCTCGCTCTCGGCGAGGTTCAGGCGGCAGCCGAGCGAATGGACCTCGACGGTCAAATGGCGATCCTGATGTGCGCTCCGAAATCGGCGGCGTCGAACGAACCGCGGAAGGCTTCGGTCGCGGGGCCGGTCATGACGATCTCGTTGTCCTCGCGCCACTCGATCACCAGCGGGCCGCCGGGCAGCGTCACGGTGACGCGGCGGTCGACGAGGCCGCGCTTCATCGCGCCGATCGCGGTGGCGCAGGCGCCGGTGCCGCAGGCGCGCGTGAGGCCCGCGCCGCGCTCCCACACGCGCAGGGTGATCGCGTCTCGCGCGGTGATGCCAGCTACGTTGACGTTGATGCGCTCGGGGAACAGCGGGTCGGTCTCGATCATCGGGCCGATGCGGGCCATGTCGATCGCGTAGGGATCGGCGACGAAAAAGATGACGTGCGGGTTGCCGACGTTGACCGCGATCGGGTTCACCAGTTCCTCCCACGCGACGGGCATGGCGTGAGTGTCCATGGCGTAGGCGAGGGGGATCGCGTTCCAGTCGAAGCGCGGCTTGCCCATCTGGACGCTGATGCCGCCATCGGTGGGCGTGGAGATGACGAGCCCGCCGAGCGTCTCGATCCGGGCGGGTTCACCGTGCAGCAGGCCGACCGCGCGCGTGGCGTTGCCGCAAGCCTCGACCTCGCTGCCGTCGGCGTTGAAGATGCGCATGCGGAAATCGGCGTCCATCGAGGGTTCGAGGACGATGAGCTGGTCGCAGCCGATCCCGGTGTGGCGGTCCGCCAGCGCCGAGGCGAAGGCGGCGTCCACCGGGGGCAGCGCGTGCACGCGGCCGTCGAGCACGATGAAGTCGTTGCCCAGGCCGTGCATCTTGGTGAAGTCGATCCGCATGCGCGCGATTTAGGTGGTGCGGGGGGGAAGGTCAATTTCCCCTGCCGTTTTCGTCGTCCCGGACTTGATCCGGGACCGGTGGCTGTCTTTAGGCGGATGCGGTCGGCGAGACGCCTTGCCGAGAGCAAGGTCGCTCAAGGCAAGCGGTCCCGGATCAGGTCCGGGACGACGTCAGGCGCGCTTCACTTCCGGTGTATCATCCGGGGCGACTTCGGTCTTGGGTTCCTCACCCAGCCATTCGCCGAGTTCGGCCGCGGGGCGGGGGCGGCCGTACAGATAGCCCTGGCCGGTGATCCCGCCGTACTGGCGCAAGTGGTCGAGCACGGCCTGCGTCTCGATCCCCTCGGCCGTTACCGGCATGTGCAGCCCTTCGCCCAGCGTCGCCACGGCGCGGACGATGGCGGCGCTGTCCTCGTCGTCGAGCATGCTGGAGACGAAGCTGCGGTCGATCTTGATGCGGTCGAACGGCAGCTGCTTGAGCTGCCCGATCGAGCTGTAGCCGGTGCCGAAATCGTCGAGGCTGATGCGGATGCCCTGGTTCTTGAGGCTGGTCACCAGCGTGCGTACCTGGCCCAGGTTCTGGTGGAGGCAGCTTTCGGTGATCTCGATCTCCAGCCGCTGCGGCGGGAAGTTGGCCTCCACCAGCATGCGCAGGAGTTTCTGGGCGAACCACGGGTCGCGCAGCTGGATGGGCGAGATGTTGACCGCCAGCGTCAGCTTCGGGTCCCACAGTTTCGCGTCTTCCAGCGCCTGTGCGATCACGCTGCGCGAGAGTTCGGTGATCGCGCCGATCTCTTCGGCGACGGGGATGAAGATGTCAGGCGCGACGATGCCGAACTGCGGCGAATCCCAACGTGCCAGCATCTCGAATCCGGTGAGTTCGCCGGTCTCCAGATCCACCTGCTGTTCGTAGAACGGTACGAATTCGCCGCGCGGAATGCCTTGGCGGATGCCTGCCTCTAGGTCGGCGCGGAAACGCATCTCGTGCGCCATCTGCGGCTCGAACCACGAGAACTGGTTCCGGCCCTGTCGCTTGGCGTGGTACATCGCGACGTCGGCCATCTCCAGCAGCGCGGGCGAGGACGTGGTGCGTGATTCGGCGCGGGCGAGGCCGATCGAGGCGGTGACGTCGATCGTCGCGTTGCTGATGCGCGAGCCCTCGGCGATGGCCTGGACCAGCGCGGCGGCGATGCTGTCGACGGTTTCGCTGTGACGGGGCTCGAACGGAACGGCTACGGCGAATTCGTCGCCGCCGATGCGGCCGACGATGGTGCCTTCTGGAAGCGCGGCGGTGATGCGGCGGGCGCATTCCACCAGCAGGCGGTCGCCGGTGGCGTGGCCGTTGTAGTCGTTGACCTGTTTGAAGTTGTCGAGATCGATCATCAGCACTGCCACGGCCCGCCCGGCCGTCGCGCTGCGATCGATCAGCGCGTCGACGCTCAGGTTGAAGCTGCGGCGGTTGTGGAAGCCGGTGAGCGAATCGGTTTCGGCTAGACGCCGCGCTTCACGCTCGGCGGCGCGGCGCAGCATGATCTCGTCGCACAGTTCGCGGTAGCGGCTCCAGCCGAAGATGATGATCGCGATGTTGAGCAGGAAGGCGTTGAGCAGGAAATGGTCCGGCCCCGGCCCCTGTCCGGCGAGCGAATTGACGACCGCCGGGCCGATTTCGCTGCCGGTGGCGACGAAAAGAATGATCGCCGCGGTAACGATGCCGAAAGCGACGATGTCGACCTCGCTGCCTTCCGTGTCACGCCGGGAGGAAAGGATACTTGCTGCGTGCACGAAATGGCCCCTCCAAGGGCGTGGCTTGTAAGCCGTTGGAGCTACGCAGTTCCTCTGAAATATCAGTTAACGAAAAAGCCCCGGCCTGCATCAGCGGGCCGGGGCTTGGGCTATTACAGAGTTTTAATCGGCGCCGTTCACATCTTCAGACCGATCTCGCGCAGGCGCTCCTGCAGGTAGTCGTCGGCGGTGATCGAGACCGGGTAGCGGTCCGGGTTCTCGTCGCTCACGCACTCGGGCAGGGTGACGAAGCGGAAGTCGCTGCGCAGGTGGAGGAAGAACGGCATCGAGTAGCGGCTGTGCCCGGCACGCGCGCCCTCGGGGTTGCGGACGCGGTGCGTGGTCGAGGGCAGCACGTGGTTGGTCAGGCGCTGCAGCATGTCGCCGATGTTGACGACGATGGCGCCTTCGGGCGGCGCGACCGAGAGCCAGCGACCGTCCTTGCTCAGCAGTTCGAGGCCCGCTTCCTGTGCGCCGAGCAGCAGGGTGATGAGGTTGATGTCCTCATGCGCGCCGGCACGGATGGCGCCTCCGGATTCAGCGGAAACCGGCGGGTAGTGCAGCAGGCGCATCACCGAGTTGCCGTCCTCGATCCCTGCGTCGAACCAACCCGCATCGAGGCCGAGGTCGACGGCGATCGCTGAGAGCACCTTGGCGCCGGCCTCGTCGAACTGGGCGTAGAGTTCGCGGAAGGTCTCTTCGAAGCCTTCAACCTCGGTCGGCCAGATGTTCGGCGGCATCGAGGCGGCGAGCGGCGAATCGGCGGGAACGTCGCGGCCGACGTGCCAGAATTCCTTGAGGTCCTTCTCTTTGGCGCCCTTGGCGACTTCGGTGCGGAACGGCGTATAGCCGCGCGCGCCGCCCTGGCCGGGGATGAAGTATTTCTGCTTGGTCTCGACCGGGAGGGCGAAGAATTCCTCGGTCCTGGCCCAGGCCTGGTCGATCAGCGACTGGTCGATACCGTGGTCGCGGATCATCGCGAAGCCGAAGGTGCGGAAGCTCTCGCCGATGCGCGCGGGCAGGTCGGCGCTGTCGGCCACGAGGCTGAGGACGGGGATTTGTGCGAGGTCCATGGTAGTGCAATCCGTAACGAGTCGGTATGCCGCCCCTTTAGGCGCCCCGGCCGTCACAGTCTAATTCGGGCCGGAAATTTACGATGGAAGGTGCGGGCATGGCATACTGGCTGATGAAGTCTGAACCCGATGCTTACGGCTGGAACGATCTTGTGAAGGAAGGCGAGGGCACATGGGACGGCGTGCGCAACCACCGCGCCGCCAACAACCTGCGCGCCATGGAAGTGGGAGACGAGGTGTTCTTCTACCACTCCAACATCGGCAAGGAGATCGTCGGCATCGCTACGGTGAGCAAGGCCGGGATCACCGATCCCAGCGATTCCGAGGGCAAGTGGGCGGCGGTCAAGGTGAAGCCGGTGCGCAAGCTGAAGCGGCCGGTGACACTCGCGCAAGTGAAGGGCGATCCCAAGCTGGCGGAGATGGAACTGGTGAAGTTCTCGCGCCTGTCGGTGGGTGTGGTGACGCCGCAGGAGTGGGACTACGTGCTGGGGCTGGCAGGGGAGTGACGACATATCGCCGCTAAGGCACGCCTCGGCGCAGGCGTACGAAACTTAGCGGCGGAGCAGCGTGTTCTCTTCACGTGACGGCAGCGAGATGTTTCGCCGCCGAGCTAAGGAGATACCGCCGTGGGTGAACTCAAGGACACCGTGAAGGGCCTGGGCAACGAGATTGCCGGTAACGTCAAGCAGGCCGCAGGCAAGGCGCGCAACGACCCGGCCCAGCAGGCAGAAGGCAAGGCCCAGGAAAAGAAGGGCGAGCTTCAGCAGGGCATCGGCAAGGTCAAGGGCGCGCTCGGCGACCGGGTCTGACCTAACCTCTTCCTGACGGAAACCAGCGAGAGGGCTGCCTTAGGGCGGCCCTTTTTCTTTGGGTTTCCGATGCTTGCAAGAACGAATCGTCCCGTTTCGGGAAGGGTTCGCCAAGCGCTTTGCGCAATGGTAAACAAATCGTTAATGCGTGACTTATGCGAAGCATGACACGTCGCGCACTCGTCCTCACGCAGGAGTCGGCCGGGCACTGGTTCCGCCGCTCACTGCCGCCCCACGTCTTCACCGAATCGCTTGAGGAGGAAGACGAAGATGTGGAGGCCGCGCGCAAATGGCGCCTCAGCGGCGGCGACTGGCGGGGGTTTCTGACCGCCTACTGCGCGAGTTTCGTGGCGATCACCCTGTTCATCGCCTGATACGGCGAGACGTCGCCATTTACCTGTAGCGTAATTGCGAGCGTAGCGAAGCAATCCAGAGCGGCTGGACACTGCCCTGGATTGCTTCGCTACGCTCGCAATTACGAAAAATGTGCGCCTCAACCCACGCTGGGGCACTTCTCGGCGCGGAACAGCAGGTATCCCAGCCAGGCCGAGGCGACGCAGCACAGCGAGACGACCAGAAGCTGCTGCGCCACCGCAACGCCCATCAGCGTCATTACACCGGTCGCCAGCGAACCGACGACCATCGCGCCCGAATTGACGATGTTGTTTGCGGCAATCGTGCGCGCGGTCTGCGACTTGGGCACGAAGGTGGTGAGGAAGGCGTAAAGCGGCACCACGAACATACCGCCGCAGATGGCGATGCCCAGCAAGGTCAGCATCAGCGGGATCGCCAGCGGCTGCACGACGAAGATGCCCACGTCCATCAGCGTTCCCGTTCCGCTATGCGGCGGCCAGATGCGGCAGACCTGCTGGAAGGCGACGAGGAACACGCCCATGCCGATCACCGAGATCGGCGACCAGCGCGCGGAAACGGTGCCCTTGAGCAGCGCATTGATCGCCATCGACCCGATTGCGACGCCGACCGAGAAGATCACGAGGAACAGGCTGGCCACTTCCTTGCTGGCCATCAGCATGTTCTTGGCGAGCGGCGGGAACTGCACGAACAGCACGGTGCCGATCGCCCAGAAGAAGCTGATCGCGCAGATGGCAAGGAACACGCGGCGGTCCTGCATCGTGGTGCGCACGAGGCGCACGGAAGCGCGGATGACGTGGTAGTCGAGCGGCTCGATTTTGCCCAGCGGCGGGGCGGAGGGGACCTGTCGTCCGGCGAACCAGCCGATGACGGCGACGACGATCACGCCGATCGCGGCGGCGTCGACGCTGATCCAGCCTGCGACGATCGTGCCGGCGAGTACGGCGATGTACGTACCTGCTTCGACCAGCCCGGTGCCGGAGAGGACTTCGCCGTCCTTCAGGTGCTGCGGCAGGATCGCGTACTTGATCGGTCCGAAGAAGGTCGAGTGAACGCCCATCGCGAACAGCGCCAGCAGCATCAGCGGGATGGCCACGGCGTCGAGCGCCTGCCCCTGCCACGCAAGGGCAAGGCCCGCGCCGCCGACCAGCATGATGCCGATCTCGCAGGCCTTGATGATGCGAATCAGCTTCGCCTTGTCGCGCATGTCGGCCAGCTGTCCGGCCAGCGCCGAGAGCAGGAAGAAGGGGATGATGAAGATCGCCGAGGCCATCGCGCTGAACCGCGCCTCCTGGCCTTCCGAGTGGTACACCTCGTAGACGACGAAGAGCACCATCGCGTTCTTGAACAGGTTGTCGTTGAACGCGCCCAGAAGCTGGGTGACGAAAAGGGGGAGAAAACGTCGCGCCCGGATGAGTTGGGTCGTCGTGGTCATGATCTAAGTATGCCGCCGGCCTTGCTCATTGGTCGTCGGGACACTTAATGGCATGGGGCGGGGGCACAAGCCCTGTTCACCACTTTATTCCCGTAGCGATTGCGGGCTATGGCATTCCCATCATGCTGACTCTGCCGAACATCCTGACGCTTTCACGCATCGTCGCCCTTCCGTTGCTGGCCTTCCTGCTCTGGTGGCCCAGATGGGAATTCGGGTACGGACTGGCTTTCGGGCTTTACTGCCTGATGGGACTCACCGACTATTTCGACGGCTATCTTGCTCGTTCGAGCGGGACGGTGTCGAAGCTGGGCGTATTCCTCGACCCTATCGCCGACAAGATCATGGTGGCGACGGTGATTCTGGTGCTGACCGCGCAAGGCATCCTGCGTGGGCCTTTCGTGGGCGACATGCACGTGATCGCGGGCCTCGTCATCCTCGTGCGTGAGATCGCCGTGTCGGGCCTGCGTGAGTTTCTTGGGGGGCTGCAGGTTTCGGTGCCGGTCAGTCGCCTTGCGAAGTGGAAGACGACGTTCCAGCTGATCTGCCTGGGGGCGCTGATCCTTGGCGTGGCGATGCCGTGGTGGAATCTCGACCTCGGCGCGCTGGTAATCAACGTGCCGCATACCGTGGGCCTGACGACGCTGTGGGCGGCCGCCGCACTGACGGTGGTGACGGGCTGGGACTACCTGCGGGTCGGCCTCAAGCACATGGACTGAACCCCTTGCGTTTGCGGTGCGGGCAAGCGGACTTGCGTTCCCCGCACTTGGTCTGACGCGGCTCGAGGGCCATTTGCGCTTGGAGCGGGGGCTACAGCACGAAGGATTTCACCATTACCGTCGCGTCCAGCACCATGTCGGCGTCCAGTGCCGTCGGCGGCCCCAGTCGCCCGGTCGTCTTCTCGCTGGCCGTCGCTGCCGGGCTGACCGTCGCCAACATCTACTACAACCAGCCGATGATCGGGCTGATGGAGCGCGACCTTGCGGGTGCGGCGGCGACTTACGTGCCGACCGCGACGCAGCTCGGTTACGCCTTCGGCCTCGTCGTGTTGGTGCCGCTTGGCGATCTGGTGGAGCGGCGGAGGCTGATCGTGCTGCAATGCCTGGCGCTGACCGCCGCGCTGGCACTCGTCGCCGTCGCGCCGAGTGCCGGGCTGGTGCTGGCCGCATCGCTGCTGGTCGGGCTGCTCGCTTCGGTTGCGCAGCAGATCGTGCCGTTCGCGGCGAATCTCGCCCCTGACGAGAAGCGTGGCGCAATCGTCGGCACGGTGATGGCCGGTCTCCTGTGCGGTATCCTGCTCAGCCGTACGCTGGCGGGCTTCGTTGCCGGAACGCTCGGGTGGCGGGAGATGTTCTGGCTCGCGGTTCCACTGGCGCTTTTGACCGCACTGCTCATGGCGTTCCAGCTTCCGCGCAGTCGTCCGCAAGACACCGGACTCGGCTATGTCGGCCTGCTGCGCTCGCTCTGGAGTCTGTGGCGCGAATTTCCCGCGCTGCGGCTGGCGACTTATACCCAGTGCTGCCAGTTCGGCGTCTTCAGCGTGTTCTGGACCATTCTTGCCCTGCGCCTGCAGGAGCACTTCGACCTTGGGCCGGAAGCTGCGGGACTGTTCGGTATCGTCGGTGCCGCGGGCGTGCTCGCAGCACCGGTCGCAGGACGACTCGCCGACCGTCGCGGTCCGCATCCCGCCATCGTGCTGGGCACGGTGATGACGCTGGCGGCGTGGCTGATCTTCGGTTTCTGGCATTCGATCGCCGGGCTGATCGTGGGCGTGCTTGTGCTCGACGTGGCGGTGCAGCTCAGCCAGATCTCCAACCAGAGCATCATCTACGCGCTGCGGCCTGAGGCGCGCTCACGCATCAACACCGTCTACATGGCGATGATGTTTCTGGCCGGGGCGGCCAGTTCGGGCGCGGCGACGGCGGCATGGCACGAGTGGGGCTGGAGCGGGGTCTCGGCGCTCGGGATCGGCATTTCGGTGCTCGGCGTGGCGCTGCAGGTGCTGCGGCGGCGCTAGGACGCCGGGGCTTCGACAAGCTCAGCCTGAGCGGGGTTCAAGGACTGGCTCTCAATACCGCTCAGGCTGAGCTTGTCGAAGCCCCCTCAGGCTACAAAGCCAGGTCAACCAGCCCGCAACTCGTCCGCCAGCATCCGGAATTCCTCTGCACGCGGGGAATTCTTGCGCCACACCAGCGTGATCTCGCGATTCGCGTTGGGCGAGATCAGCGGCCGGGCGACGACGTTGGTTCCATTGAGAATCCCTGCGTCGAGCGCCATTTCCGGCAGCATCGTCAGGCCCAGCCCGTTGTCGACCATTTGCACCAGCGTATGCAGCGAGGTGCCGATCATCGTCGCGCTGGCCCGCAGTTCGGGCCGGTTGCAGGCGGCGAGGGCATGGTCCTTGAGGCAGTGCCCGTCCTCGAGCAGGAGCAGGCGGTTCTCGTCGATCACGTCGGGGCTGACTTCGGCGGGCGGATCGCGCGGATCGTCGCGGGGGAAGGCGACGAAGAAGGCGTCGAGTTCGATCGTCTCCTTCTCCACCTCGCCGGTCGCATAGGGCAGGGCGAGCAGCACGCAGTCGGCGCGGCCATGGTGGAGCGATTCCATCGCCGCCTGGCTCGGTTCCTCGCGCAGGAAGAGCTTGAGATTCGGGCGTTCGCGGCGCAGGCGTGGCAGCATCCGGGGCAGCAGGAACGGCGCGATCGTCGGGATCACGCTCATGCGCACTTCGCCCGAGAGCGGCTTGCCGCTGGACTGGACGAGTTCGGACAGTTCCTCCGTCTCGCGCAGGATGCGGTGGGCCTTCTCGACCACGGCATTGCCCAGCGGCGTGAAGCGGACGGCGCGCTTGGTGCGCTCCACGAGGACTACGCCAAGCAGCGTTTCCAGATCGCGCAGACCCGCCGACAGTGTCGATTGCGACACGAAGCAGGCATCGGCGGCACGGCCGAAATGGCCGTGCTCGTGGAGCGAGACGAGATACTGGAGCTGCTTGAGCGTCGGTTGGTAGACGGTCATGTGGTGGCTATTGCACGGTGGGAGCGGTTCGCCAAGCGGCGTTGTGCAATGCGGAAGAAGGAGGAAGGGAGCCCACCCCCGGCCCCTCCCGCAAGCGGGAGGGGCGGAAAAATCGCAGCGTTGCCCCTCCCGCAAGCGGGAGGGGAGCGAGACTTGGTCCGGAGGACCTAGTCGCAGCGGGGTGGGCTTATTCGGCCACCGTATCGTCGACGACGTCTTCCACGCGCGTCATCTTGAGCTTGCCGTTCTCCACCGCGAAGGCGAGCTTGCCCTCGACGAGATCGAGCGCATCGCGGCCGAACACGTCGTAGCGCCAGCCCTGCAGCAGGCTGAGGTTCTTGCGAACGCCCGCCGCGAGCAGTTCCAGTTCGTCGCTGCGCGCCAGCAGGCGGGCCGCGGCATCGATTTCACGGGCACGGATCTTGAGCAGCAGCTTGAGCAGGTCGGCGACCAGCGAGCCTTCCTTGCCGAGCGGCGCGCCGCGCGGGGCGCGGGCGGGCATCTCGTCGTCGGTCAGCGGCTCCGCCTTGGCGATGGCGGTCATCAGGCGGCGGCCGATTTCATTGTCCTTCCAGCCTTGCGAGAGGCCGCGCACTTTGGCGAGGTCGGCCTGGCTCTTGGGCGGGTGACTGGCGATGTCGGCCAGCGTCTCGTCACGGGCGATGCGGCCGCGCGGGATGTTCTTGCCCTGCGCTTCCAGTTCTCGCCATTCGGCGATCGCGCGCAGGCGGCCAAGCACTTGCGGGTTGCGGCCCGGCGCCTTGATCCGGTGCCAGGCTTCCTTGGGGTCGTTCCGGTAGTTTTCCGGATCGGCCAGCTTTTCCATCTCCTGGTCCAGCCAGGCACCGCGCCCGGTCTTGATCAGGCGCTTGAGGATCTTGGGGAAGATCTTGGAAAGATGCGTGACGTCGCCGATCGCGTATTCGATCTGGCGGTCGGTTAGCGGGCGGCGCGACCAGTCTGTGAAGCGGGCGCCCTTGTCGATCGTCAGGCCCTGCCACGATTCGACGAGGTTGGAATAGCCGATCTGCTCGGACTGGCTGATCGCCATCATCGCGATCTGGGTGTCGAAGATCGGGTGCGGGGTGCGGCCGGTGAAGTTGAAGATGATCTCCACGTCCTGACCGCCCGCGTGGAAGACCTTGAGGACGTCCTCGTTCTGCGTCAGCAGATCCAGCAGCGGAGTCATGTCGAGGCCGTCCGCCAGCGGGTCGATCGCGGCAGCTTCCTCGGTATTGGCGATCTGCACGAGGCAGAGTTCGGGCCAATAGGTGTTCTCGCGCATGAACTCCGTGTCGACGCTCACGAAATCGGACTTCGCGAGACGCTCGCACAGGGCGGCAAGATCTTCGGTTTTCGTTATCAGCGGGTGAATTTTCATTGAACGAGGGCGTTACGCCTAACCGCGCGGGGGATCAACGCCCCGTGTTACCGTTTTGTCGCAGTTTATTTCCGACCGAGGAGCCGCTGCCACAGGCTGGGCTTTTTGACGTCGGCCAGTTCGGCGATGCTCTCGGCCGTCACGAAGCGGCGGCGCAACTGCGATCCGGTGGTGTGACCATAGGGGAGGGGAAGGTACAGGCCCTCGGGTTCATATCCCGGGTCCGCTTCCGGATCGGCGAGTTCGCGCAAGTCGAGCATGGCCGGAAATTCGGCCTCGACCGAAGCGCTCGCAGGCGCGGAAACCGGTGCGTCGGCCCATTCCTGGTACTGCGCCGCTTTCTCTTCGTCGGTCGGGTGGAAGATGGTTTCGTCCAGCTTGCCGTCAGCAAACATCTGCATTTCCCGGTTTTTTGGTGTGGCGACCCGTGCGCGGGAGCATAATCGCCAAATGGTTTATTTGGAGTTACCGCCGTCATCCCGGCGCAGGCCGGCACCGCTGGCGATGAACAGCCCACCTTGCATCGAGGCTCCCGGCCAATGCCTGAAGACCGCAAGCGTTCCCGGCCTGCGCCGGGATGACGGGGATTTTACGCGAATCCCCATCTGGCAATCGCTGCGGCACTCCTTTAGTGGGGCCGCAACTATTCCATTCGACCAAAAGAGCCCGTCATGACCCATCCCTACCGCTCCCACACCTGCGGCGCCCTGAGCGCGGCTGAGGTCGGCCAGACCGTCCGCCTCTCGGGCTGGGTCCATCGCAAGCGTGACCATGGCGGCGTGCTGTTCGTCGACCTGCGCGATCATTACGGCATCACCCAGGTCGTGACCGACAGCGACAGCCCGGCGCTCGCCGTACTCGATTCGCTGCGCGCGGAAAGCGTCGTGACGATCGAGGGCACCGTGAAGGCGCGCACCGAAGGCACCGTGAACCCCAACCTCGCCACCGGCGAGATCGAGGTCTATGCCCGCGTCGCCACCGTGCTGGGCAAGGCCGAGGAACTGCCGATGCCGGTCGCCGGCGAGCAGGAGTACCCGGAGGACATCCGCCTCAAGTACCGCTTCCTCGACCTGCGCCGTGAGACGCTGCACGCCAACATCGTCAAGCGCACGCAGATCATCCGCGACATGCGCCGCCGCATGGAAGACACCGGTTTCACCGAATATTCGACGCCGATCCTGACCGCTTCCAGCCCCGAAGGCGCACGCGACTTCCTGGTGCCCAGCCGCATCCACGCCGGAAAGTTTTACGCGCTGCCGCAGGCACCGCAGCAGTACAAGCAGCTGCTGATGGTCGCGGGGTTCGACCGCTACTTCCAGATCGCACCCTGCTTCCGCGACGAGGACCCGCGCGCCGACCGTCTGCCGGGCGAATTCTACCAGCTCGACCTCGAAATGAGCTTCGTCACCCAGGAAGAAGTCTGGGAAACGATGGAGCCGGTGCTGCGCGCCACCTTCGCCGAGTTCGCGGGCGACAAGCCGGTCACCCCGGCCGGTGAGTTCCGTCGCATCCCGCACGCGCAGGCGATGCTGGACTACGGTTCGGACAAGCCGGACTTGCGCAACCCGCTGCTGATCAAGGACGTGACGGAGCACTTCGTCGACTCGGGCTTCGGCATTTTCGCGGGCATCGTCGCCAATGGCGGCACGATCCGTGCGATCCCGGCTCCGGGCGCAGGCGCGGGCAGCCGCAAGTTCTTCGACGACATGAACGTCTGGGCACGCGGCGAGGGCTATTCGGGCCTCGGCTACATCAACATCAAGGACGGCGTCCCCGGCGGTCCGATCGCCAAGAACCACGGCGAGGAAAAGACCGCCGCGCTGATCGCCGCGCTCGGCCTTGGCCCGAACGACGGCGTGTTCTTCGCCGCGGGCAAGGAAGAGCAGGCCGCCAAGCTGGCGGGCCTCGCGCGCACCCGCGTTGGCGAGCAGCTGGGCCTGATCGACAAGGACCGCTTCGAGCTGTGCTGGATCGTCGATTTCCCGTTCTACGAATGGGACGAGGACAACAAGAAGGTCGACTTCGCGCACAACCCGTTCTCGATGCCGCAGGGCGGGATGGACGCGTTGCAGAACCAGGATCCGCTGACGATCAAGGCCTACCAGTATGACCTCGTCTGCAACGGCTTCGAGATCGCTTCGGGTTCGATCCGCAACCAGTCGCCCGAGCTGATGGTCAAGGCCTTCGAGATGACCGGCCTGACGCAAGCGGACGTGGAGGATCGCTTTGGCGGCCTCTACCGCGCGTTCCAGTACGGCGCGCCGCCGCATGGCGGCATGGCCGCCGGTGTGGATCGCATCGTGATGCTGCTGTGCGGCGCGCAGAACCTGCGCGAGATCACGCTGTTCCCGATGAACCAGCGCGCCGAGGACCTCCTCATGAACGCGCCGAGCCACGCCGAGCCCAAGCAGCTGCGCGAACTGCACTTGCGCGTGGTGGAGCCGGTCAAGCAGGCTGCGCCCGCCAAGGCGGCGGAGTAAAACCCATTCCTCCCCGAACTTGTCTCGGGGAGCGGGACCGCCTCCGCCGGCGGTGGTGGAGGGGAAGAGGTGAGGCATTCCCCCTCCGTCAGCGCTGACGCGCTGCCACCTCCCCAAGGCAAGCTCGGGGAGGAGCCTTGGCCGCAAGGGCGCTTTCTGCCGTCAACCGTGGATAACGCGAGGCTCATCAGCGATCACTGCCGCCCCAAGGCTCTTGCCAGCGCGCCGCCCAGTCTTTAGGGCGACTAGCGTAATTCAAACCCGCCTATTTTCGAAGGGGTCTATACAAATGAGCGATACCGCCGATCGGGTTAAGAAGATCGTCGTCGAGCACCTCGGCGTTGAAGCCGAGAAGGTCACCGAGGACGCCAGCTTCATCGACGATCTGGGCGCCGACTCGCTCGACATCGTCGAGCTGGTCATGGCGTTCGAGGAAGAATTCGGCGTCGAGATTCCGGACGATGCCGCCGAGAAGATCAGCACCGTCTCCGATGCCATCAAGTACATCGAAGAGAACAAGGGTTAATCCCTTCGGTCTGATTTCGGGCCTGCATTTCGGCGCTCCGCTCGTGAGGGGTGGGGCGTGAATGCAACACCGGATTGAAATCGGCAGGCTCGCCCTTTAAGGGGGCGGGCCTGTCGCCGTTTTCGGGCCGTCGGTTTCCCGACGACCGGATGCGGCCATTTGAGATTTTCGGAGAGCATATGCGTCGTGTCGTCGTAACCGGACTTGGTCTCGTCACCCCCCTGGGCGCTGACGTGGAGACCGTTTGGGCCAACATCCTCGCGAGCAAGTCGGGCGCAGGTCCGATCACCAAGTTCGACACGACGGGCCAGAAGTGCCTGATCGCGTGCGAAGTGAAGCCCGCCGATCACGAATACGGCTTCGACGCCGGCAAGCGCGTCGATCACAAGATCCAGCGCCAAGTCGATCCCTTCATCGTCTTCGGCATCGACGCTGCAGGCCAGGCGCTCGAGGACGCGGGCCTGACCGACATGAGCGAGGAAGACAAGCTCATGGCCGGCTGCTCGATCGGTTCGGGCATCGGCGGCCTGCCGGGCATCGAAAGCGAATCGCTGGTGCTGGCTGACAAAGGCCCCGGCCGCGTCTCGCCGCACTTCGTCCATGGCCGCCTCATCAACCTGATCTCGGGCCAGGTCTCGATCAAGTACGGCCTCAAGGGTCCGAACCACGCGGTCGTCACCGCCTGCTCGACCGGCGCGCACTCGATCGGCGACGCCGCGCGTATGATCAAGGACGGCGACGCCGACATCATGCTGGCGGGCGGCGCCGAATCGACCGTCTGTCCGATCGGCATCGCCGGTTTCGCGCAGGCCCGTGCGCTCAACTGCAGCTACAACGACCGCCCCGAACAGGCGAGCCGCCCCTACGACAAGGACCGCGACGGCTTCGTCATGGGTGAAGGCGCCGGTGTCCTCGTCCTGGAAGAGTACGAGCACGCCAAGGCGCGCGGCGCAAAGATCTACTGCGAAGTGATCGGCTACGGCCTGTCGGGCGACGCCTACCACGTCACCGCCCCGCACCCGGACGGCGACGGCGCCTACCGCTCGATGCAGATGGCGCTGAAGAAGGCCGGCATGACGCCTGCCGACATCGACTACATCAACGCCCACGGCACCTCGACCATGGCCGACACCATCGAACTGGGCGCCGTGCGCCGCCTGTTCGGCGACGCCATCGGCAATGTCTCGATGAGCTCGACCAAGTCGGCCATCGGCCACCTTCTGGGCGGCGCGGGTGCGGTCGAATCGATCTTCTGCATCCTTGCGCTGCGCGACCAGATCGTGCCGCCGACCCTCAACCTCGACAACCCGGACGAGGGCTGCGAGGGCGTCGACCTCGTGCCGCACGTCGCCCGCAAGCGCGAAGTGCGCGCCGTGCTCAACAACAGCTTCGGGTTCGGCGGTACCAACGCCAGCCTCGTGATGCGCAAGATCGACTAAACTCATGATCTCCCGGCGCGGATGCGGCCTGGCGGCAGTCGTCGCCGTACTCTTCGTCGGGAGCCTCTGGGCCTTCTTCGGCGGCTGGTACGGCTCCGGCCCGCTGGAAGAAGACAAGCACTTCGTCGTCCCCACCGGCGCCAGCCTTGGGGACGTTGCGGACAGGCTGGAAAAGCAGGGCGTGATCGCCTCCGCTTCCGGCTTCAAGCTGCGCGCCCGCGTGTTCGGAGGCGGCAGCGGCATCAAGGCGGGCGAGTTCGCCATTCCCGCGCACGCCAGCCCCTCGGCCGTGCTGGCGATCATCTCCAGCGACGAGATCATCCGCCGCTTCGTGACGATCCCCGAAGGCATGCCCTCGGTGATGGTCTACGATCGCCTCAAGGCGCAGACGGCGCTGACCGGCGACGTTTCGGTGCCGGAAGAGGGCTCGATCCTCCCCGACACCTACAACTTCGAGAACGGCGAACCGCGCGAGGAACTGGTGCGGCGCATGCAGGCGGCGATGAGCCGCACGCTCAAGGAACTCTGGGCGAACCGCGCCAAGGGCCTCGTCGTAAAGACGCCGGAGCAGGCGATCGTCCTCGCCTCGATCGTCGAGAAGGAAACCGGCAAGCCCTCCGAACGGCGCATGGTGGCAGGGCTCTACTCGAACCGACTGCGGACCGGCATGCTGCTTCAGGCCGACCCGACGATCATCTACCCCATCACCAAGGGCAAGCGCCTCGGCCGCCGCATCCTCCAGTCGGAAATCCAGGCGGTCAACGGCTACAACACCTACACGATGGTCGGACTGCCCAAGGGGCCGATCACCAACCCCAGCCGCGAATCGATCGCGGCGGTGCTGAACCCGGCCAAGACCGACGCGCTCTACATGGTTGCGGACGGCACCGGCGGCCACGCCTTCGCAGGCACTCTGGCCGAGCACAACCGCAATGTCGCCAAGTGGTTTGCCATCCGCCGCGAGCGCGGCGAGCTGTAATCTAGCTCAGCGTCCCGTCCTTCGCCTTCGCCCGCGCATAGAGCAGCGAGGCGAGGGCGATGGCGAAGATCACGGCGGGGAAAACCGCCGTCGACCACCCCTTGGCTGCGATCATCCCGAAGCCGAGGAAACTCCAGCCGAACTGCACCACCACGCCCGCCAACGACGCGGCGAAGAACACCCAGGCGATCTCGCGGCGCATCAGCAGCAGGATCGCGCCCAGCGTGCCGCCCCAGACCGCCACGGCATAAGCGGCCCACGCCCATGCGGGCATCGAGCCGAACGCCTGTGCGGTGACCGGGTCCGTCTTCGCGACATCGTCGAGATCGGCGTTGACCTGCATCAGATAAGCGGCATCGCCGATCAGGTTCCAGATCAGGATCAGTATCGAGATCACGCGGAACGTTCGCATCTGCTTCCCCCTTCATGCACTCCCGGCGCGAACTTTGCCCTGCGCAGTTCTTTCTGGCAATCGGGGCGGATTCGGGAGGGCAGCGGAGTTTCACGATGACCGAACAATCGCCTGACTGGCCCGCCAAAAACTGGGTCGCGACCGGCCCGCGCAAGGCGGGCGCGCCTTTGCTCGTCACTGCGGAACTGCCGTCCGACGTGCTGGGCTGGGCGGATGCCCTCAGGCGTGCGCATTACCCGCCCGAGCGTAATCGCCTGCGCGCCCATGTGACGCTGTTCCATGCGCTGCCGCCATCGGTCGAAGAGGAACTGATCGACCTTCTGAGCGACCTCGCCCGTGCCGCGCCGCCTCCAGCGCGGATCGAGGGGCTGA
>NZ_ALVC01000495.1:0-681 GCF_000293195.2 Sphingomonas sp. LH128 | reverse complement strand
CGGAAGCCCGCCTCTGCCGCATCAAGGCGGTCGGCCAACATCAGCGCCCGCGCTTCCTGCAACCGCAACCGTTTTTGATATTGCAGCGGAGTCATGGCGGTGGCCCGGCGAAAATGATCATGGAAGCTCGACAGGCTCATGCCGGCAAGGGCGGCAAGGTGTGGTCCGCTGAATGGTTCGCGGAAATGGGTCTTGAGCCAGGCGATCGCTTTGGCCAGCTGGCTGGTGCGGCTTTCGCCGCTAGCTATCGCGCGCAGGATGCCCGCGCCCGGCCCGGTCATCAGCCGCACCAGCAATTCCCGCTCGATGAGCGGCGCGAGCAGCGGCGCGTTCGCCGGATCGCCGAGCAGCGCCGTCAACCGCGTCGCCGCGTCAATCAGTTCAGGTGTCATCGGGTGCAGCGTCATCCCGCCCCTCTCCTCCGTGCCTGCCGGCAGAGGCGGCAGGGTTAACGCGATCTCCGACAACAGGGCGGGGTCGAGATAGAGGCAGAAGCAGAGATAAGGCGCGTCCGCGCTCGCCTGCGTCACAGCGCCTGTGATGGGTAGATCGAGTGAGGCGACGAGATAGCTGGCAGGGCCATAGTTGATCACCGCATCGCCCAGCAGCACGCGCTTGCTGCCCTGCGCGATAATGCACAGCGCCGGACGCTGGACCATATGCACCGGCTCCCCCCCCCCC
>NZ_ALVC01000494.1:0-1062 GCF_000293195.2 Sphingomonas sp. LH128 | reverse complement strand
CGCGATCCCACCAGTGTGTCGCTCCGCAGGCGCCGGAGACGTCTCCACCCGGATAAACGCCGACGGATCCGGCAACTGCCCCGTGCTCCGCTGCCCGTTCGCACTCTGCCGCTCCTGATACTTCCTGACCCATTTGCGCAGTTGGTTGGCGTTGACACCATGCTCCAGCGCAAGCCTCGCCACCGATATGCCCGGCTCGAGGCACGCCTCGATCAACCGTGCCTTCCCCGCCCGACCATAATAGCGCCGGCCGTTACTCGTCACCCTTACAACCTCGAGCCCATAGGGGCCCATCGGTGCCAACTCCATGTGTCCACCTCTTCCTTGGTGGACACATCCTTCACACCGCGTCACTCAACCGAACAGGTGCGCGGAATTTCGCGCTTACCCTACTCAAGTCATCTATATACGACCGGGATTGGTCGGCAGCCGACACCGTCGTTCTGCGGTCGGGTACGGCAGCTATCTCGAGTCGGTTGTCCCCAATCTGCCATTCCGGACTCGTGCCCGGCGATCATTCATAGGTGACGGACCGTAAGGTGGATGCAACCCACGCCTACTGATTGGGGGACTGTTCTGACGCAGGATCAGCTTCACGCTGATCCTGCGTCCCCATATCGCAGTTTGCCCTTGGGGCGCTCGAGTCACAATGCAACGTGAAGTCATCCGCGCGCGCAACGTGGAGTCAGTAGGTCTATGCCAATCTTGGACCCGGCGGCAGGCGCTGGCAGCTCGACGACATCGAGGCGCTCGAGGCCACCGGCACGGCCACCGAGGTCGACTGGTTCCCCTCCGAGACCTGAAGCTGCCAAGGGTCCGAGGCCGCAGAGGAGAGGGGGAAGGGAGGATCGAGCGCGGGAATGCGCTCGGTCTGACCCGGAGCCCTACCATGACCTACGACGTCCCGTTCCGTCACATGCAGGCGATCGACCCCAGCAGCCTCACGACCGTTACCGCGACCCTTCATGCCCTCAACAGGGCGATGGAAGACTGCCGTATCGCCGGTGTCGATCCCGACCATGACCCGGCAATCGCGCTGCTCGCCCGCCACTTCGCGGCCGT
>NZ_ALVC01000493.1:0-1556 GCF_000293195.2 Sphingomonas sp. LH128 | reverse complement strand
TGACAAAGTTCGTGCGCAAGGGTCGAATAATAGTCATCGCTGGTATGGAAGTCGGCGAATGCTGGCATGACGACATGATCGCCTCTCGGCTGATAATAGGGCTGCGAGCCGTGATGACGAACGGTGACGGGCACCCGGCCAAAGAGCGCATCAAGCTCGGCGTCCCGGTCGTGGGGATTGGTGGCGGTGATGATCGGTTCGGGCATGGGATATTGCGTCTCGATGCCGTCGATCTGCTCCGAATTGAAAACCGTGTAGCGTTTCAGGAACGCGACCTTCCGCCTGCCGTCCTCGCCCTGTTCGCTGCTCGCTTCGCCGGCTTTGCCGTCGCCCACCACGATCTTGTTGGCATAGACCACGGTTGATCCCTTCTCGCCCTTGCGGACACAGCCGCCCAGCGCGAGCGCCTGCTTGAAGGTCAGCCAATGGGGGGAGGCATAGCCCTTGGTCATGGAGGCCGCCCACAAGGTCAGGACGTTGATGCCGCGATACGGAACCCCGGTCGAGCGCAGCGGGATGTTGGGGGCGGTGCTGCCGTTCCATGATTTGGACCAAGGCCGGGTGCCAGCCTCGATCATGGCAATCATCTGGTCGGTGATACGTCCCATGATTTCGTCCTTTCCTCTTGAGGCTGAAAGCCGCTTGCTCTGCGGCATGCGGCTCTGCCTTTCCGGCGAGGAACGGGATGGGGAGGGAGGTCGAGAATCTTGCTCCTGGCGCGGGCGAGCCGCTCTAGCGCGGCCGATGCCTTCAGGTCGTCGGGTGCCGCGCTTGGCGGATTACACGGGGGGCATGATTGTCGTTCGGGGACGAAAGGGCAGTAGCCCTTGGTGTTCCCCTAAGCGTGTGGGCCTCCGGGGGAGGACCGCAAGCGCCCTGTGAAGGTGATACCGCGCCACGGCGCGGCAACAGGGATGCGCCACGTGGCACACCCCTCGCGCGAGGATCGTCACCCGAATGGGCTGAGACGCCGGCACGGTGGCTCGGTCGGCGCTCGCGGAGATAGAGCCGTGCCCGGCAAGGCCGCGCCCAACACCTTCCCGAGAATGAAAAATGTGCCCGCGGGGGCGCCTTTGAGGCCCAGCGGGGGCGGCCCTAGCGCCTCCCTATCAAACTTGATTGCTCGCCGCTGACGAGCCATATCTGCTTGCAAGAAAGGAATAGTCTCATGGCGGCAAAGAGGCAAACAGACAGTAGTGCCGAGCTACGCACGAACGAGAAAAAGTGGACCAAGCCGCTCATGGAGGCGGGATGGACCGCCCTGCCTAGCGTTATGATCGAGAACCAGCGGCAGCTTGATCTTACACCGCTCGATCTTAGCTCGACTTTGTACGTTTTTGGTCAGGTCCAGGTCCAGAAGATGCTGTTTTCAGCAACGTGGTCGAGTGCTTGATCGAGGGGCAAGACGCATCCGCCCATATCATCGATATTTTCCCATTTTCGCTGGTGTGACCAGTAGCCGAGCCTGACTTCGTCACGCGTGCCGACAGGCTTGAGGCGGGCGATCGGTGCCTCGGTTGCCAGCAGATAGAGATGGTAAGCGCCTTTGTTCTCAT
>NZ_ALVC01000492.1:0-8623 GCF_000293195.2 Sphingomonas sp. LH128 | reverse complement strand
CGCCGCCGCCGTTGGCCGCGTCGAACGTTTCGATGCGCAGAATGATTTCCTCGTCTTTCATGGTGCATCCATTGCCGCCGTCAGGTCACAGCATATCCGAGTCACCTCACCGCATGGCAACAGCCTAAGCGTTGCAACGTGCTTCAGTCAGGACTCGAAGCATGGGATGTTGGACCAGAACAAGGCCGTGATCGGCGATCCCGTCCCCCAGATCCTGCGCCAATGGCTGCAGGCATGGCGTCCCTGCTTTACGGCTCCCAGTTGGGAGCATGTACTTGTTCTTGTGATGGGGGGCGTGCTGGCCACGGGCAAACGGACCGTCACGTCTTGCCTGCGCGTGACCGGCCGGGGCGATGCTGCCAACTTTGCAACCTATCACCAGATCCTCAACCGCGCCCGCTGGAGCTCCCGTGCCGTTGCCAGGCGTTTACTGGGCATTGTGGTCGAACGGCTCGTGCCCGATGGTCCTGTGGTCATCGGTATGGACGACACCATTGAGCGGCGATGGGGGCGCCGGATCACCGCACGGGGTATCTACCGCGACCCGGTCCGCTCCAGTCACGGCCATTTCGTCAAAGCTAGCGGACTGCGCTGGCTCAGTTTTATGGTGCTCACCCCGGTGTCATGGACCCGCCTGATCAAAGCGCTGCCAGTCTTGACGTTGCTCGCTCCTTCGGAACGATCGAACCGTCAACGCGGCTGTCGTCATAAATTGCTGACGGACTGGGCGCGGCAGGGCGCGCTACAGCTGTCTCGCTGGCTGCCGGGTCGGCGGATCATCTTCATTGGCGACAGCAGCTTTGCTGTCCACGAACTGGCACATGCAATTGTCCGCCGGGCCACACTCATCAGCCGACTGCGGCTCGATGCCAACTTGTTTGCACAGCCTGCGGGGCGAACGGCACGCACGATGGGGCGCCCCGCACAGAAAGGGCGAGCATTACCAAAACTCAAGACCCTGCTCGCCAACCCGGCGACACGCTGGACCAGCATTCTCGTCTCTGCCTGGTATGGCCATGCGGGCGGCAAGACGCTCGAGATCACATCTGACATCGCCCTATGGTACAGGCCCGGCACCCCGGTCTTGCCGGTCCGCTGGGTCCTGGTTCGCGATCCTGACGGAAAGCGCGACCCGCAGGCCTTCTTCAGTACCGACATCACCCTCGAGCCCGCCGAGATGATCGCCCTCTACGTCCGCCGATGGCAGATCGAGGTCACCTTTGCAGAAACCCGCGCTCACCTTGGTGTCGAAACACAGCGCCAGTGGACCGACAAAGCCATAGCGCGAACCACGCCGGCGCTGCTGGGTCTCTACAGCCTAATATCGCTATGGGCCTGCGATCTGTTGACCATTAAAAGCACCCCTTATTCCGCCGCCTGGTATCGAAAAACCAACCTGACATTCAGTGACGCCATCGGAGCTGTCCGTCTCCAACTCTGGGTCGGCGACATTAATCAACACTCCCCGCCGCACCCAGAACCGAACTATATTCCCACAACCCGCCTAAAACGTATGGCTCAGGCACTATGCTTCGCTACCTGATCGTACAAAGTCGAGCTTAGGCTACCTGCGCGAGATCGTCCCCCGCATTCGCGAAGTAGCCGAGGACTTCGCCCGCCTCGATCGGCTTGCTGTAGTAGTAGCCCTGAAGGTGAGTGCACCCGGCCGACTTGGTCGCGCCGATCAGGTGCGCCTCGCTGATCCCTTCGGCGACCACTTCGGCGCCGACGTGGCGGGCCATGGTGACCGCCGCTTCCAGCACCGCCACCGAGGCCGGGTCCTGCCCGAGGTCCATGACGAGGCTGCGGTCCAGCTTCATGCGGTCGAACTTGAAGCTCTTGACCATCGACAGCGACGAGTAGCCGGTGCCGAAATCGTCGAGCGCGATGCGGAAGCCCAGCGTGCGCAGCAGGTTGAGCGTCAGCAGTGCCCGCGTGTTCCGCTCGATCGACAGCGATTCGGTCACTTCCAGGAACAGGCGCCGCGGAACGATGCCGTTGCGGCGGCAGGCGTCGAGCAGGAAGCCGCTGAACCCTTCGTGCTGCAACTGCAGCGGCGACAGGTTGATGCTGAGGAACATCTCGGGCCACTGCGCGAAATCCGCCAGCGCACGCTCGATGATCCATTCGCCGAGCCGCACCATCAGCCCGCTGCGCTCGGCCGCCGGGATGAAGCTGGAGGGCGGCACGTCGCCGAGTTCGGGATGGCGCCAGCGGACCAGCGCCTCGACCTCGCGCGCGTCGTCGACGACCGAGTGGATCGGCTGATAGACCATGCGCAGTTGATCACGCTCGAAGGCGAATTCGAGGTCCTTTTCCAGCGCGCGGTCGATCGAACGTTCCTGCGCCATGGCGAGGTCGAAGGCGGTGGCACAGTTGCGGCCGCTCTTCTTCGAGGCATAGAGCGCCATGTCGGCGTTGCGCAGGATATCGTCGACGTCCTGTGCGTCGTCGCCTGCGGTAATATCGACGACGCCCATCGAGCAGGTCACCGCCACCGCATAGCCGCCAAGGCTGAACGGCGCGCGGACCGCATCGACGATGTCCGATGCGAGGGCGAAACCCTGCCGTTCGTCAGTCAGGGGCATGGAGACGGCGAACTCGTCGCCGCCGATGCGGGCCACGACGCTCTCGTGGCCGAGGTGGTCCTTCACCCGCTCGCCGATCAGGCGCACGAGTTCGTCACCGGCGGCATGGCCATAGTCGTCGTTGACGTGCTTGAAGCGATCTATGTCGATGACCATGCAGGCGAAGCGCCGCTCGCCGCCGGTCGCCAGCAGCTTGCCGAAGGTTTCGAGGAAAGCGCGGCGGTTGGGCATCCCGGTGGCGGGGTCGCTGAAGGCGAGGTTCTTCACCGCGCGGGCGTTCTGGCGGAAGGTTTCCAGCGGGTGCGACAGGGCCTGCAGTTCCTTGAGGCGGAAAGTGCCAATCTCGATGTCGAGGTCGCCGTCGGCAAGACGCTGGACGTTGCCGTGCATCCGGCGGATCGCGGGCAGGATGTTGCGCGAAATGTCGAACAGCGCGAGCAGCACGACGAGGATCGTCACCAGCCCGGTTGCCAGCACCAGCAGCTGCCAGCGCCCGACCGAGGCGACGAGCTGCTGCTGCGCGCTGCGACGCTGGGCATGGGCTCGATCGACGATGCCGTCGGCGAATTCGCCCATCGCGACATTGCGGGCCTCGATCCGGCGGGCAAGCGAGCGCGTGGCGCCGTGCTTCTGGACTTCGAGGATTTCGGCGACGTGCCGGTCGAGGTCGGCGAAAGGATTGCCCGCTTGCGGCGCGTCGTAGAACACCATGCCGCTGTTGCGGAGGCGGCCGAGCTGGTCGCCGATGCCGATGGCCTGGTCGGTCAGTTCGTCGCTGCTGCCCCCGGTCTCGCTGGCCATCAGGCCCCGGTTGGTGGCCATGCGAAGCTTGGCGACCGCGTCGGCGAACTGGTCGGCGTTCTCGGCGATGGCGGAGGTCTGGATCAGAGCATCGCTCTGTTCGCGCAGGGCGTAGGCTTCTCGCTGGGTCACGACCTGCAGCAGGACCGTAAACACCACGATCAGCGTGAGCGCGCCCACCAGCCGCGTCTCGAGAGACGCGAACATGCGCCCGAACTTCGAATTAACGTTGAACATCTCGCACCCGAATTGTGCCGGGAATTCCCCATTCCCGTGCCATTGAGCGAGAGGTTAACGCGAATTTCCTAAGAAAATCTAATAAGGACAGTTACTTGACTGTCATTAACAGTCATTGAAATGTCATAATGAGAAAAAAGACCCGGTTCCGCACACTTGCGCGGAACCGGGGTCAGGATGGGTCCGGTTAATTCTTTGAGACAGGCGCCTTGCGATAGTCGAGCGAGGGTGCCTTGTCGCCGAGCAGCGAGCGGTAGACGAAGTCCGGCCCGCGCCTTTCGTCCAGTTCCTTCTTCGCGGCGGCCAGCGTGTCCGGGCTCTGGAACAGCTGCGCGGCGGTCAGGGCAAGGGTCTTGGCGGCCACTTCCGCGCCCTTGGTGCCGACGCTGTTGCCGCTGGCGGCGACCGCCTGCCAGCTGTGCGGCGGCGTGCCGGGCGCCCAGGTGCCCGCCGACATCCCCGCCGTGGGCGTGGTGTAGCTCACGTCGCCGACGTCGGTGGAGGCGGACATGATCTCGCCGCTGGAATAGGGCGCGATGCCGCCAGCCTGCTTGCGGCCGCCCTTGGGCAGGGTGGCCGCGATCTTGTCGATGAACGCCTGTTCCTGCGCGGTATAGGTGGGCAGCGGAACCTGCTTGAGGTTGTCGTACATCACGTGGCCCAGCGTATCGTTGGGCAGCAGGTCGAAAGTGCCGCCGATCTGGTCGTACTCGACCGTGGTGCCGGTGCCGAGCGCGGCGCCTTCGGCGGCCTTCTTCACGCGCTCCATGATGTCGGCGACCTGCTGCTGGTCGGGGTGACGCACGTAGTAGTAGACCTCGGCGGTGTCGGGCACGACGTTGGGGGCCTTGCCGCCATCGGTGATGACGTAGTGGATGCGCGTTTCCTGCGGCACGTGCTCGCGCATCATGTTGACCATGTTGTCCATCGCCTCGACGCTGTCGAGCGCGGAGCGCCCGCGCTCGGGCGCGGCGGCGGCGTGCGAGGCGAGGCCGTGGAAACGGAACTTGGCGCTGACGTTCGCGAGCGCATGACCCTGCATGGCGCTATAGCCGTCGCCCGCGTGCCAGTGCAGCATGGCGGAAACGTCCTTGGTCAGACCGGAGCGGACGAGGAAGACCTTGCCCGAGCCGCCCTCTTCCGCAGGCGCGCCGTAGACGCGCAGCTCACCCTTGATGCCGTGCGCGACCATCCAGTTCTTGGTGGCGATCGCCGCCGCGACCGAGGCGGCGCCGAACAGGTTGTGGCCGCAGGCATGACCGGCGATGCCGTCGATGACGTGGCGCTCAGGCTCGGCCGCCTGGGCGAGGCCGGGAAGGGCGTCGTACTCGGCGAGGATGCCGATGACGGGGCCGTCTCCGTTCTTGAAGCTGGCGATGAAGGCGGTGGGCATGCCCGCGACACCGGCGGTCACCTTGAAGCCTGCCGCCTTGAGGTCCTTCTGGAGAAGCCCCGAGCTTTTGGTCTCCTGGAAGCCGACTTCGGCCCAGGACCAGATCTGCAATGCATTGCGCGCCATCGCGGGCGCGCCGCGATCGACTTCGGCGAGGATCGCGGTGCGGTCGGCATCGGCCAGTGGCTCGGCCAGCGCCGGAGTAGAAGCGAGCGCGGAAAGGGAGAGCAGGGCGGTACGAAGACGGGATTTCATCGGGCTACATCCTCATCGAAGGGGCGTATCGAAAGGGGTGCCTGCGCGGATCATGGCGATCCGCGCAGGCGGGCAGGGGATCAGCGCTTGCCGAACGACATGCGCAACTGGGCACCGAACACGCGCGGCTCGTTGTAGACGAGCGTGGTCGAAGTCACCGACGGGGTGACGACGCCGCCGGCAGCAGCATACGTCACATCGAACAGGTTACGCACGAAGAAGCCGAGGTCGATGCCGCGATCCTCGATGTTGTTGAAGTCCAGCTTGAGGTTGACGGTGTCGTAGGCCTTCTGGATGCCGTTGGTGTCCAGCGGACGCTCGACGTACCAGACCTTGGCGCTGTGGAACCAGTTGGCGTTGAACACCATCTCGGCGAAGTTGCCCAGGTACGTCGCGTAGCGCGCACCGCCGCCGATGGTCCACTTGGGCGTGTAGGAGAACTTGTTGTTCACCGGGTTGTTGCCCAGCAGCGGTATGAAGGCTGCGGGTGCGTCGTACTCGTCGTACTTGGCATCGGTGTAGGCGCCGAAGCCCGACAGCGTGAAGCCGCCGACCGGGGTGACCGAGAAGTCGAACTCGGTGCCCTTGATCGTCGCCTTGGCGGCGTTGATGATCAGGCTGCTCGGATCGTTGGCCGAGTTGCCGTCGCCGTCGAAGTCCGCGCCGGGGAAGATCGAGCGCTGGATGTTGTTGTACTTGCTGGTGTAGGCCGCGATGTTGAAGCGGCCCTTCACGCCGCCGATTTCCCAGCTGCTCTTGATACCGGCCTCGTAGTCGGTGACCTTCTCGGGCTGGAATGTCTCGAAGCCGTCGAAGTAGGACGACATGCCGCTCTGGTTGTAGCCCGCCGATCGGTAGCCGCGCCGGTTGGTGATGTAGAGGAACAGGTCGTCGTTGACCTTGTAGTCGAAACCGACGGTCCAGGTCGGGGCCTTGGAGCTTTCCGAACCGGTCTTGCCGCCCTGCGTGGCGCAGGCGTCAGGCCCGATGCGGTCGGCCGTGTCGAGCGCCGCAACCGAGCAGCCGCTCGACTTGTCCCAGGTGTAACGGAAGCCGCCGTTGAAGCGCAGGCCTTCCGCGAAGCCGCCGAAGGCATAGCCGACCTGCCCGAACAGCGCCTTGCTGGTCGAGGAATTGTAGTTCTCGTTGTAGGTGAAGGTCTTGCCCGGGATCACCGCCGAGTAGGTGACGCTGCCGTTCACGCCGGTCGGGTCGCTCTTGAGGTAGAAGGCGCCGACGATCCAGTCGAGGCGGTCGTTCAGCAGCGAGCCGAGGATCTGGAACTCGTTCGAGACCTGCTCGACGTCGGTGTTGGAAACGCCGTCGTAAAGCGCGAGGTAGGTGCCGTCCATGTCACGGGCGGCCGCGACCTTGCTGCGGCGGTAGCCGAAGATGTTCTTGAAGGTGACCTTGCCGACTTCCAGTTCGGAGGTGTTGGCCACGCCCCAGAAGGTGCGGTTCGAATAGGGGTCGATGCTGGTGCTGACGTCGCGCACGCCCGCCGCCTGCTGTTCGGCCAGCGCGATGTCGATGTCGCAGCCCGCGACGCCGCAGTCGAAGTAGGGACGGTTCGCCGCCGTGCGCGCGGTGCCGCCGCCGCTGACGGCCGGGTTCGGGTAGACGCCGTTGAGCACGGTGCCGGTGCCGTTCTCACGGGCGCGATACCAGTCGAACACGGTGGTGTTCTTCAGTCCGTCGACCGGCTCGATCAGGAGCGAGGCGCGGAAGGCGTCGTTGTGGCGGTCGTCGAGATCGCCGCCGTTGCCGTGGTTCTTGGTGTAGCCGTCGCGGCGGGCGATCTGGCCTGCGACGCGCAGGGCAACACGGTCCGCGACGATCGGCACGTTGACCGCGCCCTCGAAGGTCGTCTCGTTGTACGAGCCGAGCGTGACCTGTCCGTAACCGGCGAAATCATAGTCGGGCGCGACGGGGTAGAGCAGCAGCGCGCCGCCGGTGGTGTTGCGGCCGAAGAGGGTGCCCTGCGGACCCTTCAGCACCTGGATCGAGCCGATGTCGAAGGTCGGCACGATGCTGCCTTCGTTGGGCAGCGGCACGTCGGCGAAGTAGGTCACGACCGAAGGCGCGGCCGCGCCTGCCGTCGCGCGGCGCTGGCCGCGGATCACGATCGAGGGCGTATCGCGCGAGGTCTGCGGCGCGACGTTGAGGCCGGGGGTGGTGTAGGTCAGGTCCTGCGTGGAGACGACGGCCTTCTCGCGCAGCATCTCGGAGTTGAACGCGGTGACCGAGACTGGGACGGTCTGGGCGCTTTCCTCGCGGCGGCGCGCGGTAACGACGATGTCGCCGCCGGGCTGGTCGAGCGACTGGGCTGCCGTGTCGGACTGGGCCTGCGCGGGCGCGGCGATGGCGAGGACGGTGGACGCGAGAAGTAGAGCCGAAAGGCTGCGACAGGTCATTGGTGTGTTACCCCATGGTTGTCCGGCCTGTCCCTGATTGCAGGCCGATATGCGCAAGACGCAAAGGCGCGCGGATCATTCGCTGCCCGTGAAAAAATATATCGGATGACCTTCTGCAGCCTGCGCGGCTATGGAGGCCGGGCATTGGACAGAAGGGCTGATCCGATTTTCTCGTTGCGCAGGACACCGCAGGAAAAGCATGTGCAGGGCCGCCGGCAGGTGACCGACCTGTCGGTGCACGTGCCCGCCCTGCGCCGCTACATCGCCAAGCGGGCGAACCCGGTGGATGTCGACGATCTCGTGCAGGACGTGCTGGTCCGCATGCACGTGCGCGGGCAGGCGGACCCGATCGCCAATGTCGAAGGCTACCTCTTCCAGGTCGCTGCGAGTGTCCTGACCGACCGTGCGCGCCGCGATACGGTACGCCATCGCGGTGCCCATCACGAACTCACCGAAGCGCTGCACCCGGTGGACGACCTCACCCCCGAACGCGTGCTGCGCGGCCGTGAGGACGTCGATCGGCTCGCCAATGCGCTGGAGGAAATGCCCGAACTGACGCGCGACGTCTTCGTGCTGCACCGCTTCGAGGAGATGTCCTACGATGCGATCGGACGGCACCTCGGCATCTCGACCAGCGCGGTCGGGCGCAACATCATGAAGGCGATCCGCTTCCTTGCCGCGAGGGATCTGCCATGAGCAAATCCGCCGACAACCTCCCGTTCGACGGCCGGGCGCTGGAAAGGATCGACTCGCCCGAAGCGACCGCCGCTGCCTATTTCAGCATCTTCCGTTCACCCAAGGCGACGCCGCAGGATTACGAGGACTTCGAAAGCTGGCACGCCCGCGACGAAGCGCACCGCATCGCCTGGGCTCGGGTCGAGCGGGCCTGGGATGGCACCGGGACCATGCGCGCCGACGCCCGCATCCTCGAAATC
>NZ_ALVC01000491.1:0-1651 GCF_000293195.2 Sphingomonas sp. LH128 | reverse complement strand
CGCGCCCGCGCCCGCGCCGCTCCCGACCGAGGATTGAACCGATGAAGACGTTGATACACGCGGCGGCGCTGGCGCTTGCACTGATGCTGGGCGCCTGCAGTTCCGCACCACAGGACAGCGAAGTCCATGCTCGCGAGGAAGGGCGTGGAGAGGGGACCGGGCATGAAAGTGGCGGTCATGAGGAAGGCACCGTGTCGCTCAGCGCGGAGCAGTTGAAGACGGCAGGCGTGGAAGTCATGACGGTCGGTGCGGCCGGCGTTGGCGGGGCGGTGTCGCTGTCCGCCACGATTGAGGCCGATCCTCAGGGCATTCAGATCGTGACCGCGGCCATCGGCGGGCGACTGGTGACGCTGGGCCGCAACCTCGGTGATGCCGTGCAGGCCGGAGAGACGCTTGCCGTCGTCGAAAGCCGCGAAGCGGCGCAGATGCAGGGGGAGATCGAGGCCGCCTCGGCACGCCTGTCGCTCGCCAACAGCAATCTTGCCCGCGAGCGGCGCCTGTTCGCGGAGAAGGTTTCGGCTGAGCAGGATCTCGTTGCGGCGCGAACGGCAGCGGTCGAGGCAGCGATCGCGCTGCGCCTTGCCCGCCAGCAACTGGCGGTGACGGGGAGGGCAGCCGGCGGGTTCAACCGGGTGGCGCTGCCTTCGCCCTTGTCCGGCCAAGTGATCGCCCGTAGCGCTACGCTGGGTCAGGTGGTGGCGCCGGATACGGAACTGTACCGGGTCGCCAATCTCGGCAAGGTTACGATCGCGCTGTCGTTGTCCGCCGCCGATGCGGCCCGGATTCGGCCCGGTGCCCGGGTCACCGTCACCGCGCCGGGTCGTAGCGCCGAAGGAGCCATCCGGTTCCTTTCCCCAATCCTCGATCCGCAGACCCGCCTGGTTCCGGCGATCGCCGCGCTCGACAACCGCGCCGGCCAGTGGCGTGTGGGCGAGACGGTGAACGCCGAGGTGGCGCTTCCTCAAATGGGGCGCACGACAGCCGTTTCGGTGCCGCAGGTAGCCATCCAGACCGTCGAAGGGCGGCCCAGCGTCTTCGTATGGACGGCGAAGGGCTTTCGTGCAGTTCCGGTGGAAACCGGGCAGGCGAGTGGCGGCCAAGTCCTGGTCATGCGGGGGCTCAAGGGCGGCGAGCGGATCGCCGCCGCCGGGTCATTTATGCTCAAGGCCGAACTCGGCAAGGGCGAGGCGGAGCACGAGCACTGAGCCATGATTCATTCCATCGTTTCCTTCTCCGTCGCGCGGCGCTGGCTGGTGCTGCTGCTCACGGTTATCGCCTGCCTCATTGGCGGGGGGGGGGGGGGGGGGGGGGGGGGGGGGGGGGGGGGGGGGGGGGGGGGGTGGACTGCCCCCTCCGTCAGCCCCTTGGGGCTGCCACCTCCCCATTGCTTCGCAACAGGGAGGATACGCATCTTACAGCACCAGCGGCGCGTGGTTGATCTGCGGCAGGACATGCCGCGAGAACAGATCCGCCTCCGCCGCATGCGGATAGCCCGACAGGATGAAGGCATCGATGCCCTCGGCCTGATAGGCGCGGATCTTCGCCAGCACCTGATCCGGATCGCCGACGATCGCCGCGCCGCAGCCCGACCGGGCGCGGCCGATGCCGGTCCACAGGTTCTCTTCCACGAAGCCGTCGCCGCCTGCCGCGC
>NZ_ALVC01000490.1:0-3653 GCF_000293195.2 Sphingomonas sp. LH128 | reverse complement strand
GGGCGCCGCGCCCGCGGAAACCCAAATAACCCTACGTCAACGCCGCCTTCCGTCGGCGCTTACCCATCGGGCGTTGTTCCGGCGTTCTATGTGGTCGGCTGCAAGAGTGTCGGTTTTCGGTACCTGCCGACGCCGGGCATCGCGCCGCGCTTCTGTGCCGCATGCCTGGGAATCGAGCGAGGCCACGCGATGGGCATACGGCTGCAGGTAAGGGATGGCCGCTCCCTTGACGCCGAAAAGGTGGAGGCGCGGGCCGGGATCGGGCAGCACCTTGTCGGTGGGCGACAACCGCGACCAAACCCTCAGGGCCATGAATATCGCGCTGGCACATGGAGCCGACGCCGACGACGGTGCTCGGATTCATGGACCAAGCCAGCGCTTCAGCGCAGCGTTCGTAGTCATCAGGACGCGCTACCGCGCGTCTTTAGCGAGCCGGGGGGCTTGTGCGGGGGAAGTTTCAGGATGGTTTTGGACGCGCTTAAATGCATAATGGATCGGCATGCTCCGAACCGCCGACAGGTGACTTGGGACGGTGCGGCGTATATTGGAACTTGCATGCGGTGCGGTTGCAATATTATTCGAAAAGGACGAAAAAATGGCGTAGTAACGGCCCGGTGGTCGAGTGATGGTGGACGTTGTACGGGAGAGAATTGTTAGAACCAATTTTTTCATTGTTCTCTCTGCTGGTCTTTATGGCACGCATCTGGAAGAGGTTGCGATTACTCATTCCAGCCCCACGCGGAACGGGTCGTCGGCCAGTCGAGGTAGGCCGCGCCAGACAAAGGTGTCACTGGGCGGCGGCTAACTTCCGCGCTCGTAGTGTAATTTCCGTGGTAGATTGCGGATTCGATCGTAAGCGCCGACGGAAGACGGCGTTGACGTAGGGTTATTTGGTTTTCCGCGGGCGCGGCGCGCATTTCTTGGTGAGACCGCGAAGCGAGCCTGTATCACCTCAATGTGGGGTTGAGATCCTATGGGGATGTGAATATCGACCGACACCCTGCCACGATGAAGTCGGCAATAACCACCAAGAGACCTACAATGCAAATCGCGAAACGGCGTTTCGAGGCGTCGACCACTATTCGCGTTGATCTTGCCGCAATCTTCGTTCGTTAGCGCGGATTATCAAACCGCTGGAAGTCGCCAACTTCGGCCACTACCGTGCCTGCCACAATTAAGGCTACACCCCTCATCGCCTGCACGGCTGTTGTTTGGCGCATTGGTGAAGGTGAATTGGGCGTCGAGGTAGGACTTGGGGGTATCGTGCCCGCCCATGTGGTGCCTGTTCATGAAGAGCCAGCCCATGGTGATGTCTCCTGCTGATTGAAGTCATGCCGCTGCGTTCAGGGCATCGCCGGCAGGCGCAGTCGCCTGGGCAAGGCTGAAGGCGCGCAGATAGTTGAAGGCTTGTTCGGCCTTGGCCGAAGCAGTGAAGATGGCGCTGTGGTCGGCGCGGAGCACCCTGACCCAATGCGCGAGGTAGCTGGCATGGCTGTCGTGCAATTCGGTCGGCAGGCCGAGTTCGGCGCAAATATAACTTGCTGTAAGTTCGGCACAAAGTTCTTCGACGCAGTAAGCATCGTCACCGAAACGCTTGCCGAACGTCCGGTTGAGCCGGTCCTTGCTCCCGCTCCAATGTGCGCTTTCATGCCCTCGGGTAGAGGCGTAAGCGTCACCCGACTTGAAGCTGCCGGGACGGGGTAGCTGGATGTAGTCGCCCAGCGGGCTGTAATAGGCTTCGTCGCCGCCATGGCGTACCCGCGCAGGAATTGCCGCGAAGAAGGCATCGATCGCGTCCTGGCGCTGCGAAAGCAGGGTCGGTGTCGGGGGAACGTCGCGGGCGTAGTAGTAGTCGGGCAAGCCCTCGATCTCGTCCGCGTTGTAGACGATGTAGTGGCGCAGGAAACGGATCAGCTGGCCGGTGGCCTCGCCCATCAACCCCGGCTGTCCGGCCTTGCGGAAGCTGGAGGCATAGATCGACATGGAAGGATCGGCCTTGCGGCGAACACGCGCACCGAGTTCTTCGGCCTGGCGGGCGGTCATCCAGTAGCGGCTGCGGTATCCACGCGCGTCGGCGATCGTCCAGAGCCAAAGGCAGTTTATCCCGTTGTACGGGGTGCCTTCGTGGCGCAGAGGACGGCCGCCCTCCCCGGTCAGCGACCAGGACCGGGTCCATGGGGTGGTTCCGGCCTCGAGCCGGGAGACGATGGCGTTGGTGACTTCGCGCGCGATGTCACGTGAATTGCGTGGTTTAGTGGACATGAGGCGCTGCTCCCGATAGCAAAAATGGCTCCACCGTCGGCGTCTCTGGGGGGAGACGTCGGCGGTGGAACCTTCTGAGCGGCGTTATTCCGCCGCTTCCGCCCACTGACTGACGTCATCGTCGTCGCCGTAGACAGCGGGCGAACCGTCATCGACCTGCTGATCGTCGTCGCCTTCGGCCTGGCCCGCATCGTCGATCGAAACGCCCTCGCCGTCATCCCCGTCGTCGGGCCCGGCAAGGGCTGCGTCGATCAGGCTGGCCAGATCGTCCTCGGCTTCGCCGTCGGAGCCACGTTCGCCGGCTTCTTCGGGCGTGTCGTCATCGTCCTGATCGATCGTCGTCTCGGCGGGGGTGAAGCGCATCGCTGCGGGTACCCAGGCGAGCGCCTTCTCCTTAACGTCGGCCTCGATCACCGCGTCGCCGGCGAACAGCTTCTCGCAGGACGTCGAGATTTCGCCCTTCTTCTGGCTTGCATGGCGGCTCGAGAGAGCAGGGCCGCCAACCTCGTCGAGGAGCGAGAGCAGCGCGCCCTTCGATACGCGGTCGAAGAAGTTTGCCGAGGTCGGGCGCCACCACTTGGCAACATCGACCTCGAGGAGCCCTGCAAGGTGGTTCTGAAGGGCGTTCTGGCGATGGCTGTAGGTTTCCTTCGACTTGAAGGACTTGGCGACCGTCCAGGCCAGCCACGCGGTCTTGGACTCATCGCCGAGCGCACGGAAGGCGTCGAAGCGTTCGATCATGCTCTTGTGTTCGGTCCAGGAGGCGTCGAGGCCCTCGCGCACTTCGGCCAGATAGTCGTGCGCGACCGACTGCGGATAGGCGTCGAAGCGAACCGGATCTTCGGGATGCGGAGCATGGATGCTGGTGCCGCAGCTCTCGCGCATGATGTCGACCTTATCGACCATTGCGAACAGCATGTAGTCGAGCGCGAGCGCCGGATTGGCGATCATGGAAGCGCCCAGAACGTCGCGGCGCTGCACCGCAAGCTGGTCGAGGAGAACCTGGCTAAGCGCCTTGCCGCCCGGTGCGGCCTCGTCGGGAGACACATCCTTGGTGCCTCCGGTGACGGTGGCGGTCTCGCCTTCCTCGATGCGGAAGGTCGGCACGCGCGGCGCAGCATCGCCGGAAGTTTCGCCCTCGATACCGTCTTCCCCGGTTTCGGGCGCGTCCTCGTCGTCTTCGTCGGGCTCGACCATGGTGACGCTGAGCGGCGTCTCGCTGAAATAGGTGTCGTCGAGTTCCATGCTGCCGTCCTGCGAGAGCGTCAGGAACAGGCCGACACGCGGGGCGAGTTCGGGAGGAAGGATCTTTTCCTGTCGACCGGCATCGCGCAGTTCGTCGCTGAGAGCATCGTGTTCGGCATCGAGGGCCTGCCAGGCTTCTTCCTCGA
>NZ_ALVC01000489.1:0-849 GCF_000293195.2 Sphingomonas sp. LH128 | reverse complement strand
CAACAACGTCGCGACCATCCGGTCGGTGATCGGTATCAAGTTCTAATCGCCCCCTGAGCTTGTATCGACTGGAAGGGTGCCGACAGTGTCGGCACCCTTCCTTTTTGCATGTGAGTAGCCCCTAGCTAGCACTACTTTGGCAGAAGTTCATTGAGACGTTTGGTAAGGCTACATCCACAATGAGGACAATAGTCCGGCGGTGAGCGAGACAGGCGCTCAATGATGGCCTGGCGCACTGCTGGCAATGTAGGTTGGGGAGGTGGACTGCTCAAGGTCGGCGGGAAAGTCCGGTATCGGCCCGAGGCGGCTGTTGCGGCGGCGTACGGAAAATAGGTGTTTTCCGACGCCCTCAGGCCTTAGACCCCATGACTGCCAGAGCCTCGGTGGCTCAAATCTGAGATGCTGATGAAGGATTTTTCAGCAGCGGAGGCGAGTCATGACGGAGGCAGTGAAATACGTTGGTCTGGACGTTCATAAGGAGACCATCGCGGTCGCAGTTGCCGAAGGGGAACGCGGAGGCGAGGTGCGTTTCGTTGGCACGGTCGCCAATGAGGACGATGCGGTCAGGAAGCTAGTCAAGCGGCTGACGTCACCGGGCGTGACGTTGGGCTCTGTTGCAAAGATTGGCGGCAGTCAGAGGTAGGCTGTCGCTCTGCGCCGATCAGGCGGCTGCTGCGAAATGGTGGTTGAGCATGCCCATGGCCTCCGTCAGCGCCGAGGGCCCAATGCCAAAAGCTCTCTCCACAAGGCGCACCTCGCCCCTGATGCCGGGCTGCAGGCACCAGGGGCGAGCCTGTCCTTTGCGCAGGGCTCGCATGACTTCGAATCCCTTGATCGTGGCATAGGCCG
>NZ_ALVC01000488.1:0-1750 GCF_000293195.2 Sphingomonas sp. LH128 | reverse complement strand
CCGCCGACAAGCCGATCATCTTCACCGCGCGCGAGAACGTCGTCGGCACGGCCAGTGAATCCACGAACGGCAAGTGGGGCGGCATCGTGCTGCTCGGCCGCGGCGTCGTGACCGACTGCAACTACGGCGCGACCAATGCCTCGCTCGCATCGCACACGTGCGAGCGCGACACCGAAGGTGCTGTTGCCAAGGCCGTCTTCGGCGGTATCGACAACACGTACAACGCCGGCATCATGAAGTATGTCCAGATCCGCTATTCGGGCTACCTGCTGAGCGATGGCAAGGAACTTCAGGCCCTGACCACCGAAGGCATCGGCAGCGGCACCACGCTGGACTACGTCCAGTCGGTGAACAGCTCGGACGACGGCATGGAGTTCTTCGGCGGCAAGGTGCAGTTCAAGCACTACATCGCCGTCAACGCCGACGACGACAGCCTCGACATCGACACGGGCCTCGAAGGCTACTTCCAGTACGTGCTCCTGCTGCAGAAGAGCGGCCAGGGCGACGCGCTGATGGAAATCGACACGGGCGGCAAGGAAGAGGAAACCCCCCGCCAGAAGACCATCGTCGCCAACTTCACCGCGATCCAGCCGGTGACCAGTTCGAACAACGAAGGCAGCGACAAGGCTTCTACGCTGATCCGCGGCAACTCGGACATCACCTGGGTCAACGGCATCATCAATACGCCGAACAACGAGTGCCTCAGCCTTCAGGGCACCGGCACGACCCCGGCCACGCTCAAGGCGTACAGCACGGTCATGACCTGTGGCACGCCCAAGTACATCGGCGGCGGTTCGTACAACGCGACCTCGGCGGCTGCCGTCTTCGGTTCGGGCAGCAACCTCAACAACGACGCCTTCACCTCGACGCTAACGAACACCTTCGTCAACGGTTCGGCGGAAAGCGGTGTCGCCGGGTACACCGGCCTCAAGGCGCTGTCCTCGTTCTTCGACCAGGTGACCTACATCGGCGCCGTCAAGGACGCCGCGGATGTCTGGTACAAGGGCTGGACCTGCGACACGGCTACCGCGCCGTTCGGCTCGGGCCAGGCCTGCACGGCGCTGCCCACCACCTGATCCGACCGCCCGCTGCATAACGAAAGGGGGGGCGGTCCATTCAGGCCGCCCCTTTCTTACGTATCCGATACTTGTTCCAGGGGGACATCCAATGACCAAGCCGCGGCTGATTTCGCTGCTGCTGCTCTCCACCGCGATGCTGGCGCCTTCGATCGCCGCCGCTCAGGAGAGCGCACCCACCACCACTGGCAACGCCAGCCCCGAAGCGCCGGCAATCGGCGACGAAAACGCGTCCGGTGGCGAGGAAGCGCCTGACGTCTCGATCCCGGGCGGCGCCATCATCGTCACCGGCCAGCGCAACCGCAACATCGAGCGCACCGCGCCGCAGGTCATCTCGGTGCTGTCGAGCGAGCAGATCGCCCGCACCGGCGAAGGCGACATCGCCGGCGCCCTCGGCCGCGTCACCGGCCTCTCGGTGGTCGGCAACGGCTACGTCTACGTGCGCGGCCTCGGCGACCGCTATTCGCTGGCGCTGCTCAACGGTTCGCCGCTGCCCAGCCCCGAGCCGCTCAAGCGCGTGGTCCCGCTCGACCTGTTCCCGACCAGCATCGTCGCATCCTCGCTGGTGCAGAAGAGCTATTCGGTGAACTTCCCCGGGGAATTCGGCGGCGGCGTCATCAACCTGACGACCAAAGCGATCCCGACCGAAAGTTTCCTCCAGATCGGCGGCGGCG
>NZ_ALVC01000487.1:0-1040 GCF_000293195.2 Sphingomonas sp. LH128 | reverse complement strand
GCCGAGCAGCGCCTCGCCGACCTCGACCGCCAGCGCACCCGGCTGGAAGAGGACCGCCACGACGCCGACCGCCTCACCCGCGACGCCGCCGAGGCCCTCGCCCGGCTGGAGCGCGAGTTGTCCGAGGGCGAAAAGCAGCTCGCCGCCGATGAAGCGCAGCGCCCGCGCTTCGCCAACATGGTCGATGGCGCCGAACAGGCCAGCCGCGCCGCCGAACTCGATCTCGCGCAGGCGACCGCGAAGCAAGCGGGCGTCGAGGCCGAATGGCGCATCGCCGAAGCCGAACTGACGCAGGCGAAGGCGCGACAGGCCCGCGTGGCGCAGGACGTCGCCCGGATCGAGGCGCAAGTCGCCGCCCTGCCCGACCTCGGCGACCTCGAAACCGCCATCGCTGCCGCGCGTGCCAAGGCAGAGGATGCCAGCGCCGTCCTCGCCCGCTCGCGCGAGGGGCTGGAGGACATGCAGGCGCGCAAGACCGCGCTACAGGCCGACCGCGACGCCGCTGCCTCGGCACTAGCAGGCGCGCGCGCCGACCTCACGGGCATCGAGCGCGAACACGCCGCCCTCGTCCGCGACCGCGAGGCGCGGGCCAAGGGCGCCAAGGCCGCGCATGGCCTGCCCGTCGCCATCGACGCGGTGCGCGCCGCGCCCGGCTACGAACGCGCCGTCGCCGCCGTGCTCGGCCGCGACGCCAAGGCCCCGCTGGGCGTAGTGCCGAATGCCGACGGCCGCTTCTGGACCGGCGCGGAGGCCCCCGCTCCGGTCGCCGACAGCCTCGCCGCGCATGTCGCGCAGTGCCCGCCCGAACTCGCGGCCCGCCTCGCGCTGGTCCATGTGGTCGAGACGGACGACGCGCGCGCGCTGAAACCCGGCGAATGGCTCGTCACGCGCGCGGGCGTGCTGCGCCGCTGGGACGGCTTCGTCGCGCGCGGCGAAGGCGCGGCCGAAGCCGCAAGGCTGGAAGCGGAGAACCGCTTCGCCGAACTCGACGCCAAGCTGCCCCCCTTGCGCGCGGCCGTCACCGCCGCCGAAGCACGGCA
>NZ_ALVC01000486.1:0-739 GCF_000293195.2 Sphingomonas sp. LH128 | reverse complement strand
GACGATAAGACAGGTCGGTACAGCCTGATCCTTTTGCAACCGTTGGAATGTCAGCGGCGGTGTCCGATAGCCAGGCCGGAATCATGATCGATGACCTTGTTGGCACAACTTTCGGTACGGAATGAGGGGAATGTCCCGGTATTGTCGTTAGCTGCAGCGCGGTGTCCGAGGTCTGCGCCCCGGTGGCAACCTGATCGTGGCGGAGTGTGTAGAGGTGAAATTCTGGCACAGTTGTCACTGATGTAGAAGCGGTGACGTGGTCCATGTATGCTGCGGGTTGCACGTCCGCGGTATGCATGTTGATAATTTCCACTGTCCGAATGCGGTGCGCAGGATCAGCCGCGGCGACTTCCGGTACGATGCAAAGTAGAAGGATCAACACCGCCAGTCGGAAATGGGCCATCGTCACCGCCAATCGGATTGGAGATTTAGTGGAAGTCACTCAGGCGCACATTGTCAAGCATGATACCGAATGTACACTTCTTCGTGACGCTTCTCCCATTCAGGATGTTCATCATGTGGCTGGTCCATCGCGATACGGACGGTACTGGCGGCAACCGGATACCCTTGCGGCATGAACTGCAACAGGCGCTTGTACGTTGGTACATCGGGGAAGGAACCGAGACCGACGAAAAAGCCGGCATCATGTTGGTGCAGCAGGCGCGAATTGGCCAAAGGTGGATCGCTTGCGGATGCCTCGGGGCCGACATGCCGCCGCCGATCCTCACCCCAGCCTACC
>NZ_ALVC01000485.1:0-939 GCF_000293195.2 Sphingomonas sp. LH128 | reverse complement strand
CCGCCAAGATGCACACCAGCCAGTTCGTCACCGAAGCGACCAAGGCCTTCCCCAAGGACGGCATCCTGATCCGCGACGGCGGCGCCACGGTGATCTTCCAGTGGACCTACTCGCAGGCCAAGCCGCATGACGTGATCTGGAACCAGAACTACGGCCACATCGGCACCGGCCTGCCTTACGCGACCGGCGCCATGCTCGCCGACCAGGCCGCCACCGGCAAGGTACGCCCCGGCATGCTGCTGACTTCGGACAGCTCGTTCCTGTTCCACGTCGGTGAGCTGGAAGTGGCGGTGCGCAAGAACCTGCCGCTGGTGATCGTCGTCGGCGTCGATTTCCAATGGGGTCTCGAAGTGGGCGTCTACAAGCGCACCTTCGGCCACGGCACCAAGGAAACCGGCGTCCACTGGTCCGACAAGGTCCGTTTCGACAAGATCGCCGAGGGCTTCGGCGCAGCGGGCGAGTATGTCGAGAAGGCCGCCGACATCGGCCCCGCCATCGAGCGGGCCTATGCACGCGGCGGCTGCACCGTGATCCACGTGCCCATCGACCCGGCGGCGAACTCGGAGGAAATGCCGAACTATTCGGAATTCCGCACCTGGTACGCCGAAGGCACGCAGTAACAACCAAGATCCTCCCCCTGCGGGGGAGGGGGACCATGCGAAGCATGGTGGAGGGGCACGCGCGGCTTACGTGACGTCTCGTAATCCGATGGTGCCCCTCCACCCCCGCTGCGCGGCGGTCCCCCTCCCCGCCCGCGGGGAGGATGGGAGAGAGCATCATGCGCAGCTACACGCAGTTCTACATCGACGGCCGCTGGACCAGCCCCGTCACCCCGAAAACCGCCGAAGTCATCAACCCCGCCACCGAGGAAGTCTCCGGCGAAATTTCGCTGGGCTCCCCCGCCGACGTCGACCTTGCCGTCGCCGCCGCCCGCCGCGC
>NZ_ALVC01000484.1:0-1404 GCF_000293195.2 Sphingomonas sp. LH128 | reverse complement strand
TACCAGTTCGATAAACCCCTCACGGCACATCGGACGCAATCTACCCGTCGCCGAAACGAACATCGCATTGTTCACGGCCGACTAGCTATCGTCGATTGGTTCAGCCGCAAGGTTCTCAGCCATCGGATTTCGATCACGCTGGAGGCCGACTTCTGCGTGGAAGCGCTCGAGGAAGCCCTGGCGCGCTATGGCAAGCCGGAGATTTTCAATACAGATCAGGGGAGCCAATTCACGAGCCAAGCCTTCACCGGCGTGCTCCGGCGCGAGGGTATCGCGATTAGCATGGACGGCCGCGGCGCCTGGCGCGACAATGTCGTGGTCGAGCGGCTGTGGCGCTCGGTGAAGTACGAAGAAGTCTACCTGCACGCCTACGCTTCGGTCAGCGAAGCGCGCAACGCGATCGGCCGATATCTGGGCTTCTATAACGCCCGGAGACCTCACTCGAGCCTCGGTGGGCGTCCGCCCGATCAAACCTACTTTGACAATCTGCCACAGGCCGTGGCAGCGTGAATTGGCCGCGACTTGCGGGGCGTCACTCCGGCCGGGCTACGCCCGACCTCCATAACGCCCCGCAGGCGGCAGCTTGAACAACCAACCCGCAGACGATCCACTTATCAAACGTCAAAGGCTGTTCAAACAAACCGAGCCACTTCTGATGAGCCATTCCTTGTCCGTCAGTTCATACCGCCGCCGCGTCATATGCCCTCCGTTTCCGAAGGCCCCCTGAATCACGCCAAGGCCGACAACTCAACCCGGTTTATGAGTTCGCGCCCTACCAACCTCAGAGCTTCTGAAAATGTGGGGGATTTTGACCGCTTACGGATCAGCCGGGAGACATCGCGCCGAGCCTGGCGGCCCACCCGCAGGAATGACTGGCGCAGCTTGATACCGTGCTTGCGGGCAATCCGGTTCAGCCACTCGATGCCGCGTAGCAGCAGGTGGCTGTCGGTGGGATGGGCAATCGCCTTGGTCTGTACAGTCGTGTCCACCGTCACCCGCTCGCAGGCCTGCGGCGGCATTGCCCTTGTTTCCATCGCCACGCGCAGCGTCTCGGCGAGCAGAAGTTCCAGCTTGTCGGCCCCGATCCGGTTCCGCCAGCGCGTCATCGACGAGCGATCCAGTGGCAGCTTGTGGCGGAAGTACTGCTCACCGCAAAAGAATTGGTGGTACGGGTTCTCGACCCAGCGGGCGCAGACGGCTTCGTCCGACAGGCCCTCCATGTGCTTGAGCAGGTGCAGGCCTGCCATTAGCCGCGTCGACAGCCCAGGGCGGCCTTTCTCATGGTAGAACCGTCCATAGGCCGCATCGAACCGTGACCAGTCGATCAGCCCCGCCAATTTCACCAGCGCGTGTTCCATGTCGACCATGTTGTCGAGCTGACTGCGGAACAACTCGTCACTGCGC
>NZ_ALVC01000483.1:0-6804 GCF_000293195.2 Sphingomonas sp. LH128 | reverse complement strand
CTCGCCCTGAGCTTGTCGAGGGTCGCGGCACAACTTGTCGAAGCCTCATCCATACCGCGTGAAAATGAAAACTCGGCTACCATCGGGCACCGGGCTATGCCAGAAGGCCGCCCGATGAAGCATACGAGGTCCGCCACTTGTCCCTGACACTGCTTGCCGCCGCCGCCCAGGCGCCAGAGCCCATCTACTGGGTCAACCTCGGCCTCAAGAACTACCTGTTCCGCATCGGCAGTTTCGAGTTGCGCTGGTATTCGCTGGCCTATCTGGCAGGCATCGTCCTGGGCTACTGGCACTTGTCGAGGATGATCCGCGAGCCCGGCGCCCCGCTGGCGCAGCGCCATGCCGACGACCTTTTCTTCTACTGCACCGTCGGCATCATCCTTGGCGGACGGCTCGGCTATGCCACGTTCTACACCGGCGGCAGTTCCGATATCCCGAGCCTGTGGCTGCACCCGGCCGAACTGGTGAAGCTGTGGCACGGCGGCATGAGCTTCCACGGGGGCCTCATCGGCGTGATGCTGGCGATGGCCTGGGTTTCTTGGCGCAACCAGCTGAGCCTGATCCGCGTGGCGGATTTCGTGTCGGTCTGCGTGCCCTTCGGCATGCTGTTCGGCCGCCTCGCCAACTTCGTGAACGGCGAACTGTGGGGCCGCGTCGTCTCCGGGCCGCTGCCCTGGGCGATGGTCTTCCCCGACGCCGGGCCGCTGCCGCGCCACCCCAGCCAGCTTTACGAAGCCGGGCTCGAGGGCCTACTGATGATCATCGTCATGCTCACGCTCTACTGGAAGACCCGCGCGCGCTTCCGGCCCGGCCTGCTGGTCGGCGTCTTCACCACCGGCATCGCCTCGGCCCGCTTCATCGTCGAGTTCTTCCGCGAGCCTGACGCCCAGCTCCAGCGCTTCGCGCAGGTCACCGGCCTGTCGATGGGCCAGTGGCTGACGATCCCGCTGATCCTGCTCGGCCTGTTCCTGATCGCCCGCGCGCTGACCAAGCCCGAACTGTCCACCCGGCGTCCTATCGAGATAACCTGATGAGCGACGAAGCCGGGGGAGAAGACTCTCTGGCAGCCGTCTTCCGGCGGCTGATCGCCAATTACGGGCCGATTTCGCTCCAGCAGTACATGGGCGAATCGAACGCCCGCTATTACTCCGGCAAGGACCCGCTCGGCGGCGCGGGCGATTTCGTCACCGCGCCCGAAATCAGCCAGATGTTCGGCGAACTGATCGGCCTGTGGTTGACCGATATCTGGATGCGCGCGGGCGCTCCGGCGACGGTGCACTACGTCGAGCTGGGCCCCGGTCGTGGCACTCTCGCGCGCGATGCGCTGCGGGTCATGCGCAAGCAGGGACTGAGCCCCGAGGTCCATCTCGTCGAAGGCTCTGGGGCCCTGCGCGCCGAGCAGCGCAAGGCAGTGCCCGATGCGCAGTGGCACGACGACATGGACAGCCTGCCCACCGACGCACCGTTGCTGCTGGTCGGCAACGAGTTCCTCGACGCCCTCCCGGTGCGCCAGATGGTGAAGACGGCGGCAGGCTGGCGCGAGCGCATGGTCGGCCTCGAAGGCCACCGCTTCGTGCCGGTCGCCGGCGATCGTCCGATGGACGCCGCCGTGCCCGAGGCATGGCTCGAAGCGCCCGAGCAGACCCTGATCGAGACTTGCCCCGGCGCGGCCGCCGTGGTCGACGAGATCGCCCGTCGCCTTCAGGGGCAGGGCGGGGCGGCGCTGCTGATCGACTACGGCTACGCCGAAAAGCGTACCGGCTCGACTCTGCAGGCGATCCGCGCGCATACCAAGGTCGATCCCTTCGCCCATCCCGGTGAGGCCGATCTCACCTGCCTCGTCGATTTCGCGACGATGGCCGAAGTCGCCGTCGCGGGCGGTGCGCGCCATCTCGGCACGGTGACGCAAGGGGCATTCCTGCGCGCGCTCGGCATCGAAACGCGCGCCGCGCAACTTTGCGCTGTTGCACCGCAACAATCTTCTGCCATAAACTCCGACAAGGATCGACTGATCGACGAGGGGCAGATGGGGCAATTGTTCAAGGTCATGGGGCTGGCCGCGCAGAGTTGGCCAAACGGCGCAGGCTTCTGATGAGTATGTCAGAATTGCACGGCGGCGCGAAATTCGCGCTCGAACGGATCGTGTTCTTTTCGGATGCGGTCTTTGCCATCGCCATCACCTTGCTGGTGCTCGAGATCGAGGTGCCGCATCTTCCCCCCGACGCACCGGTTCATGAATATTGGGCGGAATTGGGTAGGCTCATCCCCAATTTCCTGGCGTTCGTACTCAGTTTCCTGGTGATCGGACGGTTCTGGCTGTCGCATCACCAGATATTCAGCCGGGTGACGCATTTCGACGTGGCGCTGGTCTGGCCGAACCTGCTCTACCTGCTGGCGATCGGCGTGATGCCCTTCACCACGGCATTCGTGGCGGCGGGGCACAATACCTTCGTCCCGGCGCTGTGCTACAACCTGAACCTGCTGCTGACCGGGATTCTGGCCTGGTTCCTGATGTTCTGGATCGAGCGCAAGGGGCTGGCGGTGCCCGGTCCCGATAATCGCTACAGCGGTTCGCCCGGCGTGATCGCCGCTGCGGCGCTTGCGGTCGCGCTTGCTTTCGTTATTCCGCAAATCAGCCAGTTCGCGATGGTCACGCTGCCGCTGTGGCGCCTGGTATTTCACCGCAAGGGTGCCGCATGAGCAGTACCGTCAAGTCCATCGCGCCCGATCGGCTGGAGAAGCTGCTAGGGGCACTGGCGCTCGTCATGCTGGGTTTCGTCGGGGTCGCGGTGCTCAAGGGCATGTCCGAATGGACGAACATTCCCGGCGTCATCTGGCTGCACTTGCTCACGATCGTCGTGGCTCTGGCGCTGACCCCGGTGCTGCTGTGGAAGCGGCGGGGGACGCCCGGCCATCGCGCGCTCGGCTATGCCTGGGCGGGGGCGATGTTCCTCACCGCTGTCGACAGCCTGTTCGTGACGACCAAGCCCGGCCATTTCAGCCTGATCCATATCCTTTCGGTCTTCACCATCGTGATGGTGCCGGTGCTGGTGCTCGCCGCGCGAAAGGGCAACGTCGCCCGCCATCGTCGCACGGTGCGCGGGCTGATCATCGGTGCGCTGCTGATCGCGGGTTTCTTCACCTTCCCGTTCGACCGGCTGCTGGGGCACTGGCTGTTCGGTTGAGGGGGAGCCACCCCGCCAGGGATTGCTCCGGTGAAAATTCTGTAATCGCAAGTCGTTCGTCGATGACGAATGTAGCTTGTCGATTGCAAACCGGCCGCTCACGGATAGTCTGGCATTGCCAAGCGGTTGCGCAGTCGGCTTCTCCTGCCGGGGCGTATCAACAGGGACACATCCGGGAGCACCATCGCCATGAGACTCGGCACCGTTCGTCGCGCCGTTCTGCTAGCCGCCGCCTCGCTGGCGCCGCTTTCCGTTTCGCCCGTGCTGGCGGCTCCCAAGGTCGCCGCTGCTTCGGCGCCCGCGAAGGGGCAAGTGCCGGTCGAATACCACAAGCTCGCCAACGGTCTGAAGGTAGTGATCTCGCCTGATCATTCGGTGCCTACCGCTACCGTCGGCGTGTATTACGGTATCGGCTTCCGTATCGAGCCGAAAGACCGCACCGGCTTCGCGCACCTGTTCGAGCACATGATGTTCCAGGGCTCGAAGAACCTGGGCAAGGCGGAATTCATCGGCCTCGTCAACGCCAACGGCGGCGTGCTCAACGGCTCCACCCGGTTCGATTTCACGAACTACTACGAGGCGATCCCCAGCAACACGACCGAGACGTTCCTGTGGGCCGAGGCAGACCGGATGAAGGGCCTCGACATCACACAGGACAACCTCACCAACCAGCAGGGCGTGGTGAAGAACGAGGTCAAGGTCAACGTCATCAACCAGCCCTATGGCGGCTTCCCGTGGCTCGACCTGCCGCAGCTGGCGAATACGAACTGGTACAACGCGCATAATTTCTACGGCGATCTCAAGGAGATCGACGCGGCGACGCTGACCGACGTGCAAGCGTTCTTCAAGGACTACTACGCGCCCAACAACGCCGTGCTGGTCGTTGCCGGCGACGTCGATCCGAAGCAGGTCATGGCCTGGACCGAGAAGTATTTCGGCCCGATCCCGGCCTCCGGCGCGCTCAAGTTCCCCGACATTTCCGAGCCGCGCCAGACGGCGGAAAAGCGCTCCGAAAAGACCGACCCGCTCGCGCCGCAACCGGCGCTGGCATGGGCCTATCACGTCCCGCCCAAGAACACGCCCGAGTGGGCGGCGATGCGGCTGATCGACCTCATGCTGATCCAGGGCGCGGACAGCCGGCTGACCCGCGTGCTGGTGAACCAGAAGGGCTATGCGGGCAATGTCTCGGGCGGGATCAACTGGCCGCTCGGCAGCGCCTACGACTACAACGGGCCGATGCTGTGGTCGGCGTTCCTGATTCACGGGCCGGAAGTGACCGACGACGCCATTCTCGCCGACATCGACGCGGTGGTGAAGGACCTGCAGGACACCCTCGTCACTCCGGCCGAGCTTGCCCGTGCCAAGACCAAGGCCCGCTCCGAGATCTACGATACCGTGGGCGATGGCTACCGCTTCGGGCTGGTCAACCTGCTCGCCAGCTTCGCGCTGTTCGACGACGATCCGGGGCGGATCAACCGGATGGAGGCGGAGATCGAGAAGGTCACGCCCGAACTGATCCGCAAGACCGCGCGCGAATACCTGCGTTCGACCAACCGTACCGTGATCAGCCTGAAGCCCGGCGCCGTCGCCGCGGCTCCGGCGGCTGCGAAGTGAGGGAGGGCATCATGATCCGGAATCTTCTCCTCTGCACCGCCGCGCTGGCGCTGACCGCCGCTCCTGCTTTGGCAAAGGAAGCGCCGCCCGCCCCGGCCGCGCCCAAACCCTTCGCTCTGCCGCCGCTGACCGAGTTCACGCTTGCCAACGGCATGAAGGTGACCATGGCGCAGCACGGCAACGTGCCCAAGGTCACGATCGTCGCCAGCGTACGCACCGGCAATATCGATGACGGCCAGAACGTTTGGCTCGCCGACCTCACCGGCGCCTTGATGCAGAAGGGCGCGGGGGGGCGCGACGCCTCGCAGTTGGCCGAGGCCGCCGCGGGGATGGGCGGTTCGCTGGCGCTTTCGACCGGCCTCGATTCCAGTTCGGCGATGATAGACGTGCTGGGGGAATCGACGCCTGATGCCGTCGCCCTCGTCGCCGACCTGCTCCAGCGCCCCGACTTCAAGGCCGAGGAACTGGAGAAGGTGCGCGCCGACATGCTGCGCAACCTGATGGTGGCCAAGTCCACCCCCGGCTCCATCGCGTCCGAGGCATTCTCGGCGGCGCTTTACCCTGAGCATCCCTATGGCCGCACGTTCCCGACGCCGCAGCAGCTTTCGGGCTATACGCTGGAGCAGATCAAGGCGTTCCATTCCGCCAACTTCGGCGCCGCGCGTACGCACCTCTATATCGTCGGCCGCTTCGATCCGGCGATGGTGCGCGCGGCGGTCGAGAAAGCGTTCGGCGGCTGGACGGCAGGCGCTGCGCCCACCGCATTGCCCGTGCCCGCCGAGCCCGCGCCCAAGGTCGTGCTGATCGACCGGCCGGGCGCGCCGCAGTCGACCGTGTGGATCGGCAAGCGCGTGGCCAAGCCCGGCTATGACATGGATTTCCGCGCCACCAACACGCTGCTGGGCGGCTATTTCTCCTCGCGCATCACCCGCAACATCCGCGAGGACAAGGGCTACACCTACTCGCCCAGCGCGTCGCTCTCGCAGCGGGTGCAGGGGGCGTTCTGGGTGGAGGACGCAGATATCACAGCCGAATCGACCGGGCCTGCGATCACCGAGATCTACAAGGAGATCCGGCGCATGCAGGACACTCTCCCCACCGATGCCGAAGTGCAGGGCATCCGCAATTACATGAACGGGACCTTCGTGCTGGGCCTGTCCTCGCGCGATGGGCTGGCGGGATCGCTGGCCAACCTCGACGTGCAAGGGCTGGGGGTGGACTACCTCAATGGCTACGTCGGCCGGGCGAGCGCGCTCAAGGCGGCGGATTTCCAGACCGCCGCGAAGCGCGAACTGCCGGTGGACAAGCTGAGCGTTGTGATCGTCGGACCGCTGGAGAGCGTGCGTGCGCAGCTTGAGAAGGTGCCGGAGATCGCGGCGAAGCTGCCGAAGAAGTGAGCGTCATGGCATACCGTCGTCCCGGACTTGATCCGGGACCGGTGGCTGTCTTTAGGTGGGCGCTGCCGTGCCGGGCGCCCTGAAGCTATGTGGGCTGGTCACGGCCAGCGGTCCCGGATCAAGTCCGGGACGACGTCATCTTGCCTTTTCCGCCAGCAGCGCGGGCGTGAGCACCTGAGGCAGCGTTTCGGCCCGGCCGTCGCGGCCGTACCAGACATAGAGGGGAACCCCCGCCGCGCCCTGTTCGGTTAGGTAGCGGGTGATCGCCGGATCGCGCCGGGTCCAGTCACCACGCAGCACCACGACCCCAGCCTTTTCGAAGGCGACGCGGGTATCCTCGCGCTCGATCGCGGCGGCTTCGTTGACTTTGCAGGTGAGGCACCAGTCGGCGGTCATCCATACGAAGACCGGTTTGCCGTTGGCGCGTGCCGCTGCCAGTGCCTCGGGCGAGAAGGGTCTGGCCTTGATGATCGAGGCTTCCTCCTGCGCCTGTGGGCGCGGCTCGGGCATCGTCAGCACGCCGACCGCCAGTACTGCCAGCGTCGCGAAAGCGGGCATGAGTGCCCGTTTCCCGGAGCGCTGCGCACGTCCGACAAGGCCGAGCAGGG
>NZ_ALVC01000482.1:0-2391 GCF_000293195.2 Sphingomonas sp. LH128 | reverse complement strand
CGGCCTATGCCACGATCAAGGGATTCGAAGTCATGCGAGCCCTGCGCAAAGGACAGGCTCGCCCCTGGTGCCTGCAGCCCGGCATCAGGGGCGAGGTGCGCCTTGTGGAGAGAGCTTTTGGCATTGGGCCCTCGGCGCTGACGGAGGCCATGGGCATGCTCAACCACCATTTCGCAGCAGCCGCCTGATCGGCGCAGAGCGACAGCCTACCTCTGACTGCCGCCAATCTTTGCAACAGAGCCGTCGGCAGCGTCGCCGTCATCGATGCATGCGCAATCTTTACCGCATGCGGAGAAAGGACGCCGAGGTCGCGATGTTCTTCTGCACGCGTAAAACCCCCGGCGCGAACCATGCGGAAGAGATCTGGCAGCGCTACCCCGGCCTCGTCGCGGTCGATGGCGAGCTGAGCGCCATGTCCTGGGGCTTCCCGCCCCACGGCCGTCAGCAAGGCGGCCGGCAAGCCGCTCAAGCCCTCGCCGGTCAACAGCGCCCGCGACGACAAGCTGCCGATCTACCTGATCTGGAGAGGCAGCTTCCGCGAGCGACGCTGCCTGATCCCGATGACGCAATGTTGCGAGCCCGAAGGCAAGGACCGGCACAGCACCCGCACGTGGCACTCGCTACCCCGAGAGAAAATCTCCGCCATCACCGGGATCTGGCGACCGCTCGACGAGTGGGGTGACGCCTATTCCATGGTCATGGTGCCGGGCTGCGAGCAGATGTCCGACATCCACAACCGAATACCAACCATCCTGCGGCGCGAGGACTGGTCAGGATGGACCGATGAAACGCCGGATGAAGCCTTAGCGCTTCTGCGCACGTGGAAGGGGCCGCTGGTCGTAGATCGAACCGAAGGACTATGCTTTCAAAAGCGCCCGTTCGCTGCAACGCTCCAAGCACCGCGGCGGGGCTGCCGAGTGGAAGCGCCACGTACGAACCTTCCAGAGCCCGCTCGATGTCGTCGCCCGTGACGGGGCCGCCCAGCATTCCCGCAAGCACTGTAGCCAAGGTCGCGACTTGCTCAATCGGGAGGGAAACACCAGCATCAGCAACAGCCGCGCTGGCGTCTTCATCGGTGGCATGGCGGAGGTGTTCGATCGAGTCCATGCGAGCTCCGTCGGGTAGGCCTTCCACGCAACGGCGGCCGGGACCGTTTTGTTTCTTCGCCGGGGCGAAGGGCGCGAATCGACGATACGTGAGCGCAGACTGCTGGGCAATGTCAGTCAGTCGGGGATTTCTCGTCGCCAGCGGCACCGCGAAGCCAGGCCGGAACCGTCGGGCGTGCTTCCGCCTGTGCCAAGATGCGAGAACAGGCGAACGCCCGATCTGCCTCGTCGCCGTGTTCCGCAAGATCGAGCAAGGCGGGGGTGTCAGCGTCGGAAACGTGAAGGTCGTTCGACAGCAGCCAATCGGCCAATGCGTCGCGCAGATTGTCAGAAATCTGCACCATCATACTCCTCGTCGCCATCATCTCCACCCGAACGCCAATTTCGCCTGTTCGATCCCGGCGCCTGTCACACCCCTCCCTCTGCGTCGGCGGGGTTGTCTGGTTTAGGACGCCATTAAGCAGATAGCGGATGTCGGCGAATCGAGGGATGAACCGAAACATCATTTGGAAAGTCATTGATCAACGCTCCCCCCCCTGTCGCTGGGGCAACGTGAACGCGCTCATCGAAGCTGTCGAGCACGACAACAGAGTTTTGGATGCCGATCAGGCCCCGGAAAGCGACCCGCTGGATGTGATTGATTACGACCAGCGCGAAGGTGTAAAGGTCGATCCCTTGGGCGAACAGCGATCCCTTGATGTGATTTACATGCTGGATACGTTCGCCAACGAGTACCCGTTGTTCGCGTCCGATCCGCCCGTGGTCTTCGTCCTCGACGCCGGGGCACCCCCACCATGGCACATATCCGTGGCTCGCCACGTTAGTAGCCGAGCAGCGCGCGCACCAGCGCCTCACCATCAAGGCGGTCGGTCTCTGCCCGCCGACTGCACCGAGAGGCGGCATTGAAAGCCACATCCACGACGTGGCTTTCAATGCCTTCTTTCTCAAGACAACGATGAATCCCGAATCCATCGAGCCCCGCCTCCTGAATGACGATCAAACTGTAGGCGACACCGGTGCGCTTCCCACACCTTCTTGTGGAACTGCGAAATCCTTGCGAACAGGCCAAAGATGTCCCCACCCGGAACCGTTCGGCGCGACACCCGCGCAGCATTGCCGGGCGCCAGTGAAATGACGAGCCAAGTAGATCGGCTCAATTCCAACGAGACGAAGATTGAACTTTGCTGCGTGCTGATGGTGGCATGAGAAGAAACTGACACGGGCTACTTCCTTCACGATCTGCGAGGGGCTGATCCTGTCATCACCGGCACCGTCCCGCGCCCAT
>NZ_ALVC01000481.1:0-1306 GCF_000293195.2 Sphingomonas sp. LH128 | reverse complement strand
TGCAGGGGATCGCCGCGCCGTCCTGCGTACACTTGTGACCGGATTGTCCTGTAATTTCATGATATTGGAAACGCTTCGGCGCGTTTACTGTGATCCGAAAGGAGATTCGGTATGCGCCAGGGTAATTGTACATTGACCAAGGCTGAGATGGTTGCCGCCATCCAGCGGGACGTTGGATTGTCAGCCTCAGGCGCTTTGGCAATAGCCGAAGGAATTCTTGCGCAAATGGCTGAAGCGCTGGAGCGAGGCGAGAGCGTCAAGATCATGCAATTCGGCACATTCGCACTCCTCGACAAGCGTGCTCGGATCGGTCGTAATCCCCGGAGCGGCGAAGCGCACACCGTCTCGGCGCGCAGGGTTGTCACCTTTCGTCCCAGCGAGGCGTTGAAGAGCCGTGTCGCTCGGCCGCTGCCAAACGCCGCCGACAAATAAGGGGCGGCTCAATCGCCTCTTTCGGATAACCGGCATTCGCTGCGGCGAACTCTTCTGCTCTCGCGCGTTACATCAATGACATAGCGAGAGGAGAAGAAAATGACATCGACCATCGAACGTGCGCGAATGCACGACGATTTGAAGAACGTCGGCCTTCGCGCTCAGGCCACCGCCGCCGGGCTGGTCCAGCTCTGCAGGGAACTCACCGCCGCCGGCGTATTGGACCAGGCTGCCGTCGATCGCGTGAAGCATGCGATAGCCGACGAGATCGCGCTGACGGCACCTCGGCCAATTCCGCGTGCAAGTTTCCGCGAAGAGGTTTGCGAGCGGCTGGACGCCCTGTTCGCCGGTGATGAAAAGGTTGGCCCCGCCGAGCGGCTGTCGTTCGCCACGCAGGATGAGCGATGATATTGCTTGGCGTATCGGCGCGGGCACAGATCAATCATAACTGCGGCGCAGTTGCGCCAGTCCGGCGCCATCGTTGGTACGGGGGCGGTTTCTTGTGTTCGCCGTTTGCAGGCCTGCACCGGTGTGATCTCGAATGTCGCACTGGCGGGCGTAAACGCACCGGCCGATTAGAGCGCGGCAGTGGAGCGCTGCCCCCCCGCATCAGCTCGCCAGTAAGCATTGATTGCTGAGAGTTCGGGCGCAGGGGATGGCGGCCGAGGAGGATCCAGTGAAACAATGGGAGGGGGATGCCGGTGACGAAAGTTGTCATATTCAGCGCAAGATCAATAGTGTACCGTGCATTTGCGACCCGAAGGGCTCTGCAGCCCTTACAAAACTGGCCCGGTCCTCTCTGAGTGCCGGGCCTCCTTGCCCTATCAGTCGGCCGGTGCCTTTTCTGTAGCCCCCTGATCTGGCCCGGGGCGCT
>NZ_ALVC01000480.1:0-2211 GCF_000293195.2 Sphingomonas sp. LH128 | reverse complement strand
CCGCTGTTATTCACCGGAGTGCTCGAGAGGGTTGGCGGGAGTAGCGTAAGGCACTGTTCTGAAGTAGGAATTGGCTGTCTACACCTTCTCCTGTTCAGGACAGAAAATGCCACAAGCCACACCCGCCGAGGGCGAGCTTAGCGCGCCCCGATTTTCGTTTCCAGCCATCGGACGCAAGAAAGTGAGCGCGGCGTTCGACGGTGGGCGGCTCACCTCGGACGGCGGAGTTCTGCTGCTGGGTCAGGCAGAGCGGGCAATGGGAATTTGCCGGCGGCTTGCCGGCTGTATTTCAGATCCGCGCGATCCCTCTCGGGTGATCCATGCACTAGACGACATCTTGCGGGCACGCGTCCTGGCGATCTGCTGCGGTTACGAAGATGCCGACGACCTTGATACCCTGCGCGATGATCCCGGCTTCCGCCTGGCGCTGGGCAAACTGCCGGGGGCGGGCGCGGGTCTTGCCAGCCAACCGACCATGAGCCGGTGGGAGAACGCGCCGACTACGCGCGAGCTGGGGCGCATGATGCGAGCCATGATCGGTATCTACTGCGCCAGCTATCCCAAGCCGCCCAAGGCGGTGACGCTGGATATCGATGACACCTGCGATGTCGTTCACGGCTACCAGCAGCTTTCGTTCTGGAATGGCCATCACGGCGAGCGCTGCTTCCTGCCGATCCACGTCTACGATACGGCCACGGGCCGGCCGGTCGCCATGCTGTTGCGCACTGGCAAGACGCCTTCGGGCGCGGAGGCGGCCGGACACCTCCGGCGTCTCGTGCGGCATATCCGCCGGCACTGGCCCGACACCCACATCACAATCCGCGGTGATGGGCACTATGGCAGGCCGGAAGTCCTGGCCTTCTGCGAGGCGCACGGCATCGACTATGTCTTCGGACTTCCCACCAATGCAGCGCTGCGCGCCGATCCGGTCATCGTAGCGGCCGCCGATGCCTGCGCGGTCAAGCGCGCCGAGGACAATCGAGTGGTGCTGCGTAATTATGCCGAGACCCGCTACGGGGCGAAGAGCTGGAAATGCCAGCGCCGCGTCGCCGCCCGGATCGAGGCGAGCACTCTGGGCATGGACATCCGCTATGTCGTCACCTCGCTGACAGGTGGCTCGGCCGAGTACATCTACGATACGCTCTACTGCGCTCGCGGCCAGGCCGAGAACCTCATCAAGATGCACAAGTCTCAGCTTTCCAGCGATCGCACCTCCTGTCGGTCGGCCAATGCCAACCAGATGCGGCTGATCCTGCATACCGCAGCCTACTGGCTGATGTGGCGTCTCCGACAGGCCATCCCCAAAGCCACCACGCTTGCCACCGCCGAGTTCGCGACCCTGCGCCTGCGGCTTCTCAAGGTCGCGGCCCGCGTCATCGAAACAGCATCTCGGATCCGCGTGGCCTTCGCCTCGGCGTGCCCGGATGCCGAAGCCTTCCAGGCCATCGCCTCCGCCCTCAAGCCTGCCCCGACATAGCCGGCGCGGCTGCGCCGCAGAACGTCCGCCCCGTCGCCCTCAACCTCGCAAACCATCATTCTTCAGCGGCGAAACAGACGCTACGATGGCGCTCGACCCGCTCACGCTGCCAGCACCGGCAGTGCCCGAAATTGACCAGAAGCCGCACCACCGTGAATACGATGGGTTAACGGTCTCATTCAGATCGCGCTCGCAGGTCAGATACCACAGCTTCATCTGCAGCGGGTTCTTGTCCTTGAGGATTTCCTCGAAGGCCAAGTACCCTTCGCCGTAGCGAACGCCCTTGCGGACGTCGTTCCACAGATCGAAATAGGCATCGGCCATTTCGCGGGTCGCGAAGTACCCGGCATCCAGGCTCTCACCCATAAGGGCTCCCGCCAGCAACCGGCGAAAAGGTCGAAGTTCGGCATCGTTCATCGCGTCCATCAGGGGCAGATCGTAGTTGTACCCCTCCAATACGTCCTTCATTTTCATAGGTTGTCCTCCTTCGTTGAGACCTATGACGCGTTTAGAACATTAAGCGAACGTGCTAGTCAAGGCTCGCTGCCGTCATTCAAATGACGGCGGTTTTCATTATCGAGAACTTCCGTCTCAACCAAAATTAACCTTTCGTTAGGATTTGAAATTCAAAACTCTTCTCGCGAGCGAGATGGTCGGCCGTGAACAATGCGATGTTTGTTTCGGCGACGGGTAGATTGCGTCCGATGTGCCGTGAGGGGTTTATCGAACTGGTA
>NZ_ALVC01000479.1:0-1475 GCF_000293195.2 Sphingomonas sp. LH128 | reverse complement strand
CCGCCGACACCGCGATCATCGAGCAGATCGTGGGCACCACCGTCTCGGTCGCGCTGCGTAACGCGATCATGGCGCTGGGCGGGGTGATCTATCTCTTCGCGCTGGAGCCGGGGCTGACGGCGTGGCTGGTCATCGCCATTCCGGTGGTGATCCTGCCGATCGCCGCTTTCGGTCGCAAGCTGCGCGCCGTCTCGCGATCCAGCCAGGACCGCGTGGCAGACATCGGCGCGCTGACTGCCGAAGTGCTGGGCGCATTGAAGGTCGTGCAGGCGTTCAACCAGGAAGGCCGCGAGCAGGGCCGCTTCGCCGCCGCTGTGGAGCGCACGTTCGATACCGGCCGTCACCGCATCATGATCCGCGCGATCATGACCGCGGTGATCATGTTCCTGATCTTCGGATCGATCACCATGATCATGTGGCGCGGCGCGATCGGCGTGGCCGAGGGCTCCATCACCGGCGGCACCATCGCCGCCTTCGTGGTAACGGCGGGCATCGTCGCAGGCGCGTTCGGCTCGCTCACCGAGGTCTACGGCGATCTCGTGCGCGGCGCGGGTGCGGCCAGCCGCCTCGCTGAACTGCTGAGCGAACATCCGACGATCGCCCCTCCGGCGCGCGCTCTGGTGCTGCCGAGCCCGGCGCGCGGCAAGCTGGCGTTCGAGCGCGTGACCTTCCGCTACCCCTCGCGGCCCGAACTTCCGGCGCTGCACGACTTCAATCTGACCATCGAGCCGGGCGAGACCGTCGCTATCGTCGGCCCCTCGGGCGCGGGCAAGTCGACGCTGTTCCAGCTGGCCGAGCGGTTCTACGATCCGCAGGGCGGCGCCATCAAGATCGACGGCGTGCCGCTCGCCTCCGCCGACCCGGCCGAGATTCGCGCGCGCATCGCTCTGGTCCCGCAGGAAGGCGTGCTGTTCGCCGCCTCCGCGCGTGACAATCTGCGCTACGGCAATTGGCACGCCGATGACGAGGCGATCTGGCAGGCGGCCCGCGCGGCCAACGCCGAAGGTTTCCTGCGCGCGCTGCCGCAAGGCCTCGACACGTTCCTCGGCGAAGACGGTGCGCGCCTTTCGGGCGGCCAGCGCCAGCGCATCGCCATCGCCCGCGCGCTGCTGCGCGACGCGCCGATCCTGCTGCTCGACGAAGCCACCAGCGCGCTCGACGCCGAGAGCGAGCGGCTGGTGCAGGACGCGGTCGAGACGCTGATGGCGCAGCGCACCACGCTGGTCATCGCTCACCGCCTCGCCACCGTGCGCAAGGCGGACCGTATCGTCGTGATGGATGGCGGCCGTATCGTCGAGCAGGGCACGCATGAAAGCCTGAGCGGGCAGGGCGGCCTCTATGCGCGGCTGGCCTCGCTACAGTTCGACGCTGTCGTCTCGGGGCAGCCGATCGCGCCGCTGGGCTGAGGCGCCCCTTTCGTCATTGCGAGCGCAGCGAAGCAATCCAGGGCAGCACTACGCCGCTCTGGATTGCTT
>NZ_ALVC01000478.1:0-717 GCF_000293195.2 Sphingomonas sp. LH128 | reverse complement strand
AAACTGGAGCGGGCGAAGGGATTCGAACCCTCGACCCCAACCTTGGCAAGGTTGTGCTCTACCACTGAGCTACGCCCGCTCTGGCGTTCGACGGACAGTGGGATGAAGACCGCTTCCGTCCGGGTGGAGGGGCCACTAGCAGCGGTTCGCGACCTCTGCAAGAGCCCCCCGTCACAAAAAATGCGTCACACATTTTACCGAGCCTTGCGCAGCCCCAACGCAAGGCTGATCGCGCCGAGCATGACGAGGATCGCGAAAGTGTCGGCGACGAGGTCCATCAGTTCCGCATCGCGGTGGAGCGCGGGGATCATCTGCACCACCTCGATCCCCGCGCCGAGCAGCACCAGTCCTGCCGCGATTGCCAGCTTGGGCACGCGCGGATAGCCGAGCACGCCCAGCACCGAGAGCGTCGCGAAGGCCATCATGTGCTGGAACTTGTCGCTGGGCTCACCGGGAAAGTGCGGCGGATGCGGCAGCACGGCCATCGTCACGGCAAAGACCAGCGCCAGCCAGAACAGGATTCGGAAGAGGTTCTGCATGACACCACTATCGTGGTGCGGCGCAGCAAATTCAAACTGAACTTGCCCGATCCCGGACGCGCAGAACACTGCGGGTCCCTTCAGGGAGGTAGTTTTGCTATGTAGGAAAACTGGAGCGGGCGAAGGGATTCGAACCCTCGACCCCAACCTTGGCAAGGTTGTGCTCTACCACTGAGCT
>NZ_ALVC01000477.1:0-1039 GCF_000293195.2 Sphingomonas sp. LH128 | reverse complement strand
TTCGCCGCGAAAGTTCCCGGCCCGGTGCCGAGCATCGCCACCCTGCGCCCCCGGCCCGAAGTCGCACCGGCAGCGGCCGACATCGCCGCTTTGGCGCAGATGATCGGCGAGGCGAAGACCGTGGCCGTCCTATGCGGCTTTGGCTGTCACGCCGCTGCGGAGGAGCTGAAAGCGCTCTCGGACCGCCTGAATGCACCGCTGATGCATACCTATCGCGGCAAGGACATCCTGCCTTACGACGATCCGCGCTGGATCGGCGGCATCGGCCTGATCGGCGGGCGGCCCGGCGTCGATGCCCTGCACCAGGCGGACCTCATGCTGATGCTAGGGACCGACTACCCCTATTCCGAGTTCCTCCCCACCAAGACGCGTGTGGTGCAGATCGACGAACGCGCCTTCGCGCTGGGTCGCCGCACCCCGGTTGCCCTCGGCATCGTCGGATCGGTGCGCCCGGCCTTGCGCATGCTGCTCGACGCCCTGCCGCAGCGAGGCGACACCGCCTTTCTCGATGCGGTGAATGCCGACCGCGCGAAGTGGGACGCGATGCTGGACGAAAAGGCCGCGCTCGATCGATCGCCCGACATGCTTCACCCGCAGGCCGTCGCCCGCGCGGTCAGCGATCGTGCCGCCGAGGACGCGGTGTGGGTAACGGATACCGGCGAGGTCACGCTGTGGGCGGCGAACTGGCTGCGCCAGAGCGGGCGCCAGCAGATCACCGGCTCGTTCAACAATGCCGCCGTCGGCACCGGCATAGGCATAGCCAACGGCGTCCAGGCGCTCGATACCGCGCGGCAGGTGATCCTTCACGCGGGGGATGGCGGTTTCACGATGCTGCTGGGCGAATTCATGACCGCAGTGGAACACAAGCTGCCGGTCAAGGTGGTGGTCTACGACAACAGCACCTGGGGCCTTGTTCATCTGGAGATGGAAGGCGCCGGAGTTCCGCCGAGCGAGGGAGCCTCGTTCCCCAACCTCGACTTCGCCACATTCGCGCAGGCCTGCGGCGCGCGCGGGTTCACGGCCAGAACGCCGCACGAAC
>NZ_ALVC01000476.1:0-1821 GCF_000293195.2 Sphingomonas sp. LH128 | reverse complement strand
CGGGTCGAGGAAGGTCCAGTCGGACAGCACGACGACATGCTCACGGTCATAGCCGATCGGGTCGGCGCCCGCGGGGTCGATCACGATCGGCCCATAATGGCCGAGCTGTTCCTGCAAGCCCGAGTGGCTGTGATACCAATAGGTCCCGCTTTGTTTGACCGGGAATTCATAGGTGAAGAGCGAACGTGCCTTGATCCCGGGAAAGCTGATCCCGGGAACCCCGTCCATCTGGAAGGGCAGGATCAGTCCGTGCCAGTGGATCGAGGTTTCCTCGTCGAGGGTGTTTTCGACATGGAGGCGCACATTCTGGCCCTCGCGGAGCCGGACCAGCGGCGCCGGCAATACGCCGTTGAGCGTGATTGCCCGGCCTGCGCGGCCGCCGACGGTGAAGCGGCTGTGCGCGATCTTGAGGTGGATATCCTCGCCGGTCAGCGTCGGGAGGGTGGAAAGGGTGCCGGGGGTTCCGCTTTGCGCCCAGGCAGGAAACAGCCCCGCGATCGAGAGGCCCGCGGCGCCGACGGCGCCGGCGCGGAGCAGCATCCGCCGTTCCATTGTGTGTGTCATGTCTGTCTGTCCTTTGCACGGCATCGCAAAGGGTACCGCCAAGGAGGCGGCAACCGTGCCGTTTTCATTCGGGAGAAGTAGTCCGGGGCGGCATATGCCGCCCCGGACTACTTCTCCCGAATGAAAACGGCACGGTTGCCGCCTCCTTGGCGGTACCCTTTGCGATGCCGTGCAAAGGACAGACAGACATGACACACACAATGGAACGGCGGATGCTGCTCCGCGCCGGCGCCGTCGGCGCCGCGGGCCTCTCGATCGCGGGGCTGTTTCCTGCCTGGGCGCAAAGCGGAACCCCCGGCACCCTTTCCACCCTCCCGACGCTGACCGGCGAGGATATCCACCTCAAGATCGCGCACAGCCGCTTCACCGTCGGCGGCCGCGCAGGCCGGGCAATCACGCTCAACGGCGTATTGCCGGCGCCGCTGGTCCGGCTCCGCGAGGGCCAGAATGTGCGCCTCCATGTCGAAAACACCCTCGACGAGGAAACCTCGATCCACTGGCACGGACTGATCCTGCCCTTCCAGATGGACGGGGTTCCCGGGATCAGCTTTCCCGGGATCAAGGCACGTTCGCTCTTCACCTATGAATTCCCGGTCAAACAAAGCGGGACCTATTGGTATCACAGCCACTCGGGCTTGCAGGAACAGCTCGGCCATTATGGGCCGATCGTGATCGACCCCGCGGGCGCCGACCCGATCGGCTATGACCGTGAGCATGTCGTCGTGCTGTCCGACTGGACCTTCCTCGACCCGCACCAGCTGTTCAACAAGCTCAAGCAGGAAGGCGGCTATTTCAACCGCCAGAAACAGACGCTGTCCGGCCTGATCGCGGGCGGTCCCGGCGAGACGATGAGCGCGTCCGAACGACTCAAATGGGGCAAGATGCGGATGGACCCCGCCGACATCGCCGACATATCGGCGACGACCTACACCTATCTGATCAACGGCCACGGCCCGCAGGAGAATTGGACGGGCCTGTTTCGTCCCGGCGAGCGCGTTCGGCTGCGCATCATCAATGCCTCGTCGATGTCGATCTTCAACATCCGCATCCCGGGGCTCAAGATGAGCGTCGTCGGGACCGACGGGCAGAATGTCCGGCCGGTGGCGGTCGACGAATTCCAGATCGGGACCGCCGAAACCTATGATGTCATCGTCCGCCCCGACGAGGACCGGGCCTACACTTTCGTCGCCGAATCGATCGACCGGTCGGGCATGGGCCGCGCAACGCTGGCACCGCGCCCGGGTATGGTCGCGGCGG
>NZ_ALVC01000475.1:0-2426 GCF_000293195.2 Sphingomonas sp. LH128 | reverse complement strand
GCTGCGCGACGGGGAGGATCGATGGGTTGAACTCGGAGCGATTCGGTCGTATTAGAGCCTTTGCGGGCCGGGCCCCTCTGGCGCGGCGTGATCGGGAACTTCCCTCACGCCTCGTGATGTCGGACCGCATCGGGTGATACCGGTGCAGGTTCAGCATTGTTTTCTTACGCAACCCCAGCGCCGCTCATCCGATCGAACTTCAACCCGTTCGATAGGGATACGATAATGACCGAACGCATGTTCCGCCTGCTAGAGCTGCACCAGAAGCTCGACGCCGCGATCCGCCGCATGAAGACAGGCCGCCACAAGGACCCGCTGGAGGTCGCCCGGCTGATGAAACGGAAAACCAGGCTCAGGGACAGGATGGCGCGGCTGCTGCCGCCCGCGCGCGCACTCGCCAGCCTGTAACCCGCGCGCCGGCGCGCTTTCCTCCCCCGATCCTGCGCGCCGGCGCCTCCGTTTCCCCCTGAACAGGGCACGTCATCATGGAATTTCTCTTCGCCGACTGGCTGGGTACGCCCGCCTGGTTCTGGCTTTCGTTCGCGGCCGTCGTGCTGCTGCTCACCGCCTTCGACCTCGGCGTCCTGCACAAGGACGACAAGGAGATGGGCATCGCCGAATCGCTGAAACTGTCGGTGTTCTACATCGGCATCGCCATGATCTTCGGCGCGTGGATCTGGTGGGCCAAGGGCTCCGCACCGGCGATCGACTATTACACCGGCTACTTCATCGAGAAGGCGCTTTCGATCGACAACGTCTTCGTCATATCGATGATCTTCGGCTACTTCGCGATCCACCCCAAGTACCAGTATCGCGCGCTGCTGTGGGGCATCCTTGCCGTCATCGTGCTGCGAGGGGCTATGATCGCGGGCGGCGCGGCGCTGGTCGCCCATGCCCACTGGGTCATGTACCTGTTCGCCGCCTTCCTGATCTTCACCGGGATCAAGATGCTGTTCACCAGCGACCAGGACCCGGACATCGGCAACAACGCCGCGATCCGCTGGATCTCGCGCCACATGCGCGTGACCAAGCAGCACCACGCCGAGCACTTCTTCGTGAAGGAGGCCAACGCGAAGGGCCACCTCGTCTGGGCAGCGACGCCGCTGTTCCTGGCGCTGGTGGTGATCAACCTGGCCGACCTGGTCTTCGCGATCGATTCGGTGCCGGCGATCTTCTCGATCACGACCGATACCTTCATCGTCTACACCTCGAACATCATGGCGATCCTGGGCCTGCGCGCGCTCTACTTCGCGCTGGCGGCGATGGTGCATCGTTTCCACTACCTGAAGTATGCGCTGGCGCTGGTGCTGGTGTTCATCGGCGGCAAGATCCTGATCGCCGACTTCGCGCTGGGCGGCGCGAAGTTCCCGCCGCTCGCGAGCCTCGGCATCACGCTGGCGCTGATCGCGGGTGGGGTGGGCTGGTCGCTCTGGAAGACAAGAGGGGAAGAGACGGCGCAGTTGCCGAATTGATCCTGCTTTGTTGACGATCCGGGCGGCGCGCCAATAAGCAGGTGCGCCGCCCGCGCCATGCCGCTAGGACGCGGGCCATGAGCACTGCTCCCGCCCTGTCCGTCCCCGAAGTCCGACCCGGCCATGACTGGACCGCGCGCCATCTCCTCGCGCTGCTGGCCGCCAACGTCGCGCTGGCGCTGGGGGCATGGCTGGTGCGGCTTGCCGATACCGGGCCGGTCGCCGCCGGGTTCTGGCGCCTGACCCTCGCGCTGCCGGTGCTCGTGCTGCTCGCCGGACGTGAGCCTGCGGTGCAGCGCAGGATGTCGCCGGGGGTGATCGCGCTGGTCATGGCGGCGGGGGTGTTCTTTGCCCTGGACCTGGCCGCCTGGCATTTCGGCATCGTGCGGACAAAGGTGGGCAATGCCTCGCTGTTCGGCAATTCGGGCAGTCTGATCGTGATGGTCTGGGGTCTTGCCACCGCCCGGCGCGCGCCGCGCGTGCTGGAAGTCAGCGCCATCCTCGCCGCGCTGGCGGGAGCGGGCTTGCTGATGGGCGGATCGCTGGAGATCAGCCGCACGAACCTCGTCGGAGACTTGTTCTGCCTGCTCGGCGGAGCCTTCTACGCGGTCTATCTCATCATGCTGAACGGCGTGCGGCAGGGCAGGGGGCAATATTCGCTGCTCGCCGTCTCGACCGCCGCGAGCGTGCCGGTGATGCTGCTCGCCGCGGTGCTGCTGGGCGAAGTCATCATGCCGCGCGACTGGACGCCGCTGGTCGCGCTCGCGCTGTCGAGCCAGCTGATCGGGCAGGGTTTCCTGATCTACTCGCTGCGCCATTTCACACCGCTGGTGATCGGCCTCGCGCTGATGGCGCAGCCGGCGCTGGCGGCCACTGTCGGCTGGCTCGCCTTCGGAGAGACGCTGGGCACGATCGACGTGGTCGGCATGGTGCTGCTCGCCGTGGCGCTGGCGA
>NZ_ALVC01000474.1:0-951 GCF_000293195.2 Sphingomonas sp. LH128 | reverse complement strand
GGGGCAGCCTCGCGGAACGTTTCAGGCGCCGCGCTGCGGCCTTTGAAGCAAAGGCGCGCGCTCTGGCCTGATTGCCCACGTCTCATTGCATCCGCTGCTCATTCTTGTCTCCTGTCCCTTGCTTCGGCGAAATCCTGGTCTTCCGGTGTCGCGATTGTCGCCGCCGAGCAGATCACCGCAGGAGGTGGGCCAAGCCCGGTCAACGTCGACAATTCTCGTTGCAGATGGCGATTTATGAGGACGCTCTGCAATGCAGGGCATGCGACACAGGTCATGCACCCGTCACGATGGCACTCAAGGCATTCACACCGTAGAGATGCGCGTCGACTTATCGGGAACAAGCTTATGTGCAACCGGGCGCGCATGAAAGGCGATATCGAGACGATCTGGGGATCGCTCGCCGAACTCTGTGATAGCGCCAGAGGACCTTGATGCAGCGATCCGCGCGACTTTCCCGAGCGGGCAAGTTCGCGGTCTTGGCGTTGTCTTTCGACGGGTCGATCATGAGTTGCTCGAGACGTTGGGGTTTCTCGACGCGGCCGAACAATTCGTTGAGGCGAGAGGCCGCAGTTCGGTAATGGCAATGCGGGTAGCTGGAATGACGTCCGCGCCGGTATACTCCCGAAGTCGTGGAAAGCGCGCTGGAACTGCGGGGCCTTCTCCGGCAATAGAGCCGCGATAATTGCCTTCCACGGTCTCGTGAACGGCACTCCAAAAACGAGTTGACGGCCAAGATATGAGCAGAAGCGAACGCGGCAGTGAAATGGAAGCGCCAGTTGTCGAGGCAAGCCGCGGGTCTGTCGCCAAGTTCATAGCCTATGCCAAGCGTCGCGGCACGATCACCGTCGACGAGCTGAACGTTGCCCTGCCGCAGGATCAGATGACCGCAGACCAGATCGAGGACGTCATGGCGGCGATGTCGGAGATGGGTATCAGGATCGTCGAGAACGA
>NZ_ALVC01000473.1:0-672 GCF_000293195.2 Sphingomonas sp. LH128 | reverse complement strand
CCTGCCGCAGGGCAGAAAATGCCACAGGCCACACCCGCCATGAACGACGATATCGCAAGCTCATTTGGATTCCCAGCAGTCGGCCGCAAGAAAATAACAGCTGCGTTCGACGGTGGCCGGCTTACCTCGGATGGCGGTGTTCTACTGCTTGCACAGGCCGAGCGCGCGATGGGGATTTGCCAGCGCCTGGCGGCTTGTATTGCCGATCCGCGCGATACGGCGCGGGTGATCCATCGCCTGGATGACATTCTGCGTGCCCGTGTGTTCGCGATCGCGTGCGGCTATGAGGATGCCGATGATCTCGATGCTCTGCGCGACGATCCAGGCTTCCGCCTGGCGCTCGGCAAGCTGCCGGAATCGGGCGCGGGGCTGGCCAGCCAACCGACGATGAGCCGGTGGGAAAATGCACCGACTACGCGCGAACTGGCCAGCATGATGGCCGCGATGATCGACATCTACTGCGCCAGCTATCCCGCCCCACCGACAGCGGTCACGCTGGATATCGACGACACGTGCGACGTCGTGCATGGCTATCAACAGCTCTCGTTCTGGAACGGGCATCATGGGGAGCGCTGCTTCCTACCGATCCATATCTACGACACCGCGACCGGCAGGCCGGTGGCCATGCTGCTGCGCACGGGCAAGACGCCTTCTGGAAAAGAGGCGGCGGGG
>NZ_ALVC01000472.1:0-1781 GCF_000293195.2 Sphingomonas sp. LH128 | reverse complement strand
GCGGCGGAGGAATCCTTGCCGCCCGAGACGTTGAAGACGATCCAGGCCCCGGCCTTGATCGCGGCGCGGATCTCGGCAGGCAGGGCGAGCGAAGTCAGTCCTGCCGGCGTGGCGCCGGCAAGATGCAGATGCTGGTGCAGCATGGGATCAGTGCGTCGTCAGATGGGCGGTGATCGCGGCTTCCTCGACGACGGGAAGCCTGCTGGCCATGTCACGCGCGATCGCTTCGCGATAGGCGACTGCCATCCACACCTCGCGCGGGTATCCTCGATACTCCTTTCCGGCCAACTCGATCTTGTCGCCATACTGCTCGATGCGTAGGCCGTTGTAGCAGACGAGGATTTCCCATTGGGTATGGCTGAAGCGCTTCTGCTCGATGGAGACGAGCGCCGGGTCGAATACCGGCTTGGGGGTCTCGGAGGGACCGGCGCCGGTGCCGAGTACCCGCCCGATGATCCCGGTCGTGCTGTGAAAATCAATTCCGGCTTCGGTGATGATCACGCAGCCGCCGCCGAACTCGTCAGGCCGCAGGGCATCGCAGGTATGGGCCCAGGAGAACGCGCAGGGGAGCGCGGACTTACATGCGGCGAAGATCAGGTTCGCCACCTGATCGACGCCAAACTGGTTGCCGCTGAAGCTGACCTGGCAGTGCCCCTCGGCATCGGGTTCGCTGATGACGATGCTGCAGTCGAACGTCGGAAAGTCGGGATCATCGAACAGGTCGAGGAAACTGCCGAAATCGTCATCGTCCTTGGGCGGAAAGAGTGCGGCGAAGCGGGGTCCAAGGTCGGCGTATTCGAGGTCGCGTCCGGTATCGCTTATACAGGAGTTTTCGACGATCTCGCTCGCGCGCTGCGCTAGCCTGACCATTTCGGCATCATCGGCGGTCATCTCGAGGATGAAGGAACTGGAGAGGTAGTTATTCGCCATGATGGATCTCCTGCGCGGTCAGGCGGCATTGCCGGCGAGGCGCGCGCGGGCGGCCTCGGCGAGCTTGGGGAATGCGGCCGAAAGGTTGGTGTGGATCTTCTCGAATGCGGGGATCGCGAAACGGCCGTTGGCACCGGGGCGCGTGGTCAGCAGCGCGCCGATCGCTACCTCGTCGAGTTCGGGCCTCGGAATGGTTGCGACAATGCCGTCATATTCGACGGGGCATGCGATCGCGGCTTCGATCCAGGAGCCAAGCCCGTCTTCTACGGCCTCGGCATAGGCGGCGACCGCAGGGTCGTTCTCGTCGTCGATGTGCAGGACGAGAGTGCGGTAGGTGCCAAAATCGTGGCGATTGGGCTTGCTGGTGAGGCGGCAGCCTTCAGGGGGAAGGCCATGGATCGCGATGATGCCGATCCGGTAGGCGTCGATCTCGAAGCGATTGACCCGCTCGAAGTCGGGGGTCTGGCCGAGCTGGGCGCAGTCGGCGTTCGCGGGCGCTGCGCCAATGTCGATGGTGTAGGACAAGGGAACCTCCGTCGATCCTCCATGGATCGCCCGTCCCCTTCCCCCTTCTCTCTATGGGTTATGGATGTCCTTAGGGGGGCAGCGGTAAATGCCACTTCGGTGGCCAACGGTCAGCACAAGCACGACAAGCCTGCCATCCTCGATCTCGCAGACAATCCGGTAGTCGCCAACGCGGTAGCGCCAGCGACCTGCCAAGGGCCCGGACAGTGGCTTTCCTGACGCGCGGGGATCTTCACCGGCTGCAACCCGCTCGCGCGGGAACGTAATGATCCGCTTTGCGGTCTGGCAATCGAGTTTGGAAAGGGACTTTTCGGCGCTGGATGACA
>NZ_ALVC01000471.1:0-517 GCF_000293195.2 Sphingomonas sp. LH128 | reverse complement strand
ACAAGCTCGTCGATCAGCCATGGCGCATCATGTCCATCGGCATCCGCAAATGGGCACATGGGTTCTGATTAATGGGGTTTGGTATAAGGCCGCCAGAACATCCTCATGCCTGAGCCGACGCGCCACGACGAGCGCCAGGCACTCCCGGCTGGCCTCATCGATGATGGTCAGGATGCGGAACTTGCGGCCATCATGCGTGCGCCCTTCGACGAAGTCGTAGGCCCATACATGTCCCGGATATTCCGGCCGCAGGCGGATGCACGATCCGTCATTGAGCCATAGACGCCCGCGCTTTGGCTGGCGCTGCGGGACTTTCAGTCCTTCACGCCGCCATATCCGCTCGACACGTTTATGGTTCACCGTCCACCCTGCATGGCACAGCAACGCCGTGACCCGGCGGTAGCCGTAACGACCATATTGCTTCGCCAATGCAATGATGTCCTCGGTCAGTGCCTGTTCGTCAGTAAGCGCCGACGGAACCCGGCCTTGTGCGGATTGGGGTGGGCGTGAATTTCGC
>NZ_ALVC01000470.1:0-1812 GCF_000293195.2 Sphingomonas sp. LH128 | reverse complement strand
CCGAACGCGCCGCCGACAACCCGCTCGCCCGCGACGATGTGGAGACGAAGCGCCTGATCCGCGCGCTGGCGGTGGCGGGCTTCGGCATGATGAACATCATGCTGTTCTCGGTCTCGGTCTGGTCGGGCACCGACGCGGTGACGCGCGGCATGTTCCACTGGATCAGCGCCCTGATCGGCATCCCGGTGGTGGTCTATTCGGGCCGCCCGTTCTTCGCCTCGGCGTGGATGGCGCTGAAGTACCGGCGCACCAACATGGACGTGCCGATCTCCATCGGCGTGATCCTGGCGACGGGCATGAGCCTCTACGAAACGCTGGCCGGAGGCGAGCACGCCTACTTCGACGGCGCGGTGATGCTGCTGTTCTTCCTGCTCGCGGGCCGCACGCTCGACGCGATGATGCGCGGCCGCGCCCGCTCCGGCATCGCCGCCCTGCTCGGCCGCATGGGGCGGGGCGCGCAAGTGATCGGCGAGGACGGCACCGCCCGCTACGTCGAGGCCGACAAGCTGCGCCCCGGCATGACGATGCTGGTGGCGGCAGGCGAAGCGCTCGCCGCCGACGGCGAGGTCGTCGAAGGCCGCACCACCATCGACACCGCGATGCTCACCGGCGAGAGCGCCCCGCGCCCCGCCGTGACTGGCGACCTCGTCCACGCGGGCACGATCAACCTCGGCAACCCGGTGCGGGTGCGCGTCACCGCCGCTGCGCAGGACACCGCCATCGCCGACATCGCGCGGCTGATGGACGAGGCGGGCCAGTCCCGCTCGCGCTACGTGCGCGTGGCGGACCGCGCGGCGCGGCTCTATGCGCCCGCCGTCCACACCCTCGCGTTCCTCAGCTTCTGCAGTTGGCTGATCGCAGGGGCGAGCGTCTACAAGGCGCTGACGATCGCCACCGCCGTCCTCATCATCACCTGCCCCTGCGCGCTCGGCCTTGCGGTTCCGGCGGCGCAAGTCGTCGCGGCGGGGGCGCTGATGCGGCGGGGCCTGCTCATCAAGGACGGCTCGGCGCTGGAGCGGCTGGCCGAGGCGGACGAAGTGTTGCTCGACAAGACCGGCACCCTGACGCTGGGCGAACCGCGCCCGGTCACGCTGGCCATGCTCGGCCCGCGCAGCCGCGCCATCGCGCTGGGTCTGGCGCAGGCGAGCCGCCATCCGCTGAGCCGTGGCCTCGCCCATGCGCTGCGCGGCGAAGGTGTGGAGCCCGCAGCCGTCGAACTGGTGCGCGAGGCCACCGGCTCCGGCATGATCGGGCGCTGCGACGGTGCCGAAGTCGCGCTGCTGCGGCCGGAGGTGGAGACCGACACTCTCGCCGTCGACCTGCTCGTCGATGGCACCCGCACCCGCATTACCTTCGCCGACAGCCTGCGCCCCGACGTGACCGAGACATTGGCGGCGCTGAAGGCGCAGGGCCTGACCGCCGCGATCGCCTCGGGCGACCGGGTGGAGGCGGGGGGGGGGGGGGGGGGGGGGGGGGGGGGGGGGGGGGGGGGGGGGGGGGGTGGACTGCCCCCTCCGTCAGCCCCTTGGGGCTGCCACCTCCCCATTGCTTCGCAACAGGGAGGATACGCATCTTACAGCACCAGCGGCGCGTGGTTGATCTGCGGCAGGACATGCCGCGAGAACAGATCCGCCTCCGCCGCATGCGGATAGCCCGACAGGATGAAGGCATCGATGCCCTCGGCCTGATAGGCGCGGATCTTCGCCAGCACCTGATCCGGATCGCCGACGATCGCCGCGCCGCAGCCCGACCGGGCGCGGCCGATGCCGGTCCACAGGTTCTCTTCCACGAAGCCGTCGCCGCCTGCCGCGC
>NZ_ALVC01000469.1:0-2994 GCF_000293195.2 Sphingomonas sp. LH128 | reverse complement strand
CTGCACCTGTGGCCCGGCAATCGCTCTCATCGGTAAGCGGTCGGGCCACTTACCCCAGGACCGCCCCCATCGCGACCAAGAGACCATTACGCCCGCCGGCGGTCACGAAGGCGGCAAGCCGAAGAATTTTCGGTACATTGTCGGCGGAATAATCGTCATCTTTCTTCTCGGCATGGCGATCGTGGGTGCGAGCACGAAGGTGCTTCAGCGCCCCGGGCCAGATCAAGGGGCTACAGAAAAGGCACCGGCCGACTGATAGGGCAAGAAGGCCCGGCACTAAGAGAGGACCGGGCCAGTTTTGTAAGGGCCGCAGCGCCCTTCGGGTCGCAAACGCACGGTACACTATTGATTTTGCGCTGAATATGACAACTTTGGTCACCGGCATCCCGCTCCCATTGTTTCGCTGGACACTGCTCGGCCGCCATTCCGTGCGCCCGATTGCTCTTCTCGCGGCACATTGCGCCGCAGTCGCCGCTCACGCGGCCAGCGGTGTCGGCCCCGTCCAACAAATATCTGCACGGGGCTGGCATCGGCGTTTCACAGCTGGCTCGCACACATTGCGGCATGCCTGCGTTCAGCGATTGGTCGTCTCCGCGAAGGGTGTAGGCCTCAGGCACCAGTCCGCTCCGCCGCAGTTCGGTCTGGAAGCGCGCTCGACACTGAGGATGACCGTCGTGCCGGTGATCGGCGCGCTGGTCATCGCGGCCGGGGTCGCATTGGTGTTTATGCTGGCGGTGCGCGCGCCGGAAGGACGGCCGGATCACGCGGGCGGAATTCGATGACGGCCTCCTGGCTTTGGGTTTAGATGAGCAGGTGAAATGCGACGAGCGGTTTGTCGCAAATGCGACAGAGCAATTGCCGTCATGCGCAATCGGCCGTAAGGGCGCCGTGCCGAAACAAAAGGACCGCTAAAAGCGATAAGATAATAGCTATGATCACTAATACACGCGACAGATTTAAGTCCTTGGAAGAAGCACTTCTTCACCTTGAGGGTGCGCATTACGCACTTCACGATATGGTTGCTTTTGTACTTTCGAAGGTCTCCGCTATCGAAGTCGAGGAACTGGCGATCCGCCTTGGCGATCAGGTTTCCGTTCATGCCGACAAGATCGGAGAGATTCGTCTGGCGGGTTACATCGAAGAGGTCGCTTCGGTGACAGATGAGGTCGAGCACAATCGGGTCGAAGCTCGAGGCCTGCTCGCGCGGTTCGCGGGTGCACGGCGGTCCCGCATCGTCACAAAGTAGCATGGCGTTGATGTGAACTCTCCGTCGATGCGAAATGCGATCTGGCCGTTGTCGATGGCGAGAGCGAGCGCCCCGGGCTTGGCCCAGATCTCGTGCGGGCTCAGGAAGAAGCTCTCGCCCATGTCGGCGAGGATCATCGTCTCACCGATCGTCTCGGCCATGCCCGTAGCGGCGGCGCCGGGCACAATGTTGCCGATCCACTCGCGCTTGGCGACGTCCGAGCCGCCGATGAGGTCGAACGGGGTGCGGCAGCACCATTCCAACCCGTATTCGGTCGCCTCCTGGTAGAAGGTCTCTTCCAGGGCGAAGAGCGCCTGCTGCGAGGCAAGGTCCAGCGTCGTGACCGGGCGGTGCCAAGTGCCGTCGGTCGCGATGATGCGGCACACGAGACGATCGCCGGGCTCCGGCAGTTTAATTTCCCGCCCCCCACTTGAGGCATCAGAAATTAAACGCGGGTCGGCCACCGAGTTGAACCCGTTGTCGTGGCAGGCGGAACCTCTAATTTCATAGGCGGTCTGCTCCCAGTCGACGACGCCGTAATGCCCGCCGGTCTGGTAATGCTCGCGCTGCGCAGTAAACGCGCGCGGGTCTGCAACTGCGAAAGCGCCATCGCCTGTTGTGCTCGCGCCGATGACGGTGCCCGACACCACGCCGGGCATCACGCTGCGAACGCTGCTCTTCACGCTCTCATGGCTCGGCGAGGCGGAGTACGAGGACACCTTCGCGCCACTCACCTACAAGCTGGGTACGTCGGTGCCGATCTATTGCTGCCTCGACCCGGCGGTGACGACGTGGCGGCAGAACCGGACCTATCTCTGCTTCCTGGGGCGGGCGCCATTCGCACGGGGCAGCGAAGCCGAGGACGAGGGCGAGGGAGTTGCAGATCAGGTCGCTGATCTGAGATCAGTCCAGCACGGGAGCGACGCGTGCTCGCAGGATGGCGCTCGGATTAAAGGTGACGACGCGCCTCGCGGCTACAACCGCCTCCTTGCCAGTCTTCGGGTTGCGTCCGACGCGCGGCCCCTTATCGTTCAGCAGGAACGTGCCGAAGCCGGCTATCTTCACGTTCTCGCCACGTTCGAGAGCGGCGGCGATTTCCTCAATGATCGCATCGACCATGCGATCCGCTCCGGCGAAGGAAATCCCGACGCTTTTCTTGATCGCCTCGGCGATTGCGGCGCGAGTGAGGCTCTTGGACACTTGATGCACTGAAATCTCCCTTTGTCGCGACGATAACGCACCAGCGGATCGATTGCATACCGCTAACAAACGACTTTTTCCGAAAGGGAGATGGGTGCGTCGGTCCCCTGCAAGCCGCCGCACCCGGCCGGCTCGGTAGCGATAGGCCGGTAGGGATCAACGCACTTGTGAACAGAGGGCCGCGATGTGCGGCCGGTCCATCAATATCATTCGTTTGCAGCTCGGCGCCCATGGGTGGCCGCCGGGGCGGGGGCGGCGGGGGGGGGGGGGGGGGGAGCCGCATCACCCAAGGCCTGGAGGCGCGCCATCCCGGCTCGCTGGCGCTGGTCTACGGCCACCTCGGTGACGGGAACATCCACCTCATCGCCGACGTGCCGGGTGCGACGGCGGAGACGGTCGAAGCCGTCGAGGCCTTCGTCTACGGCGTCGTCTCCGACTTGGGAGGCTCGGTTTCAGCGGAGCACGGCATCGGCCTCAAGAAGCGCAAGGTGCTCTCGCGCACGCGCACGCCCGACGAACTGGCGACGATGAGCGCGATCAAGCAGGCG
>NZ_ALVC01000468.1:0-12221 GCF_000293195.2 Sphingomonas sp. LH128 | reverse complement strand
CGCGCCCGCGCCCGCGCCGCTCCCGACCGAGGATTGAACCGATGAAGACGTTGATACACGCGGCGGCGCTGGCGCTTGCACTGATGCTGGGCGCCTGCAGTTCCGCACCACAGGACAGCGAAGTCCATGCTCGCGAGGAAGGGCGTGGAGAGGGGACCGGGCATGAAAGTGGCGGTCATGAGGAAGGCACCGTGTCGCTCAGCGCGGAGCAGTTGAAGACGGCAGGCGTGGAAGTCATGACGGTCGGTGCGGCCGGCGTTGGCGGGGCGGTGTCGCTGTCCGCCACGATTGAGGCCGATCCTCAGGGCATTCAGATCGTGACCGCGGCCATCGGCGGGCGACTGGTGACGCTGGGCCGCAACCTCGGTGATGCCGTGCAGGCCGGAGAGACGCTTGCCGTCGTCGAAAGCCGCGAAGCGGCGCAGATGCAGGGGGAGATCGAGGCCGCCTCGGCACGCCTGTCGCTCGCCAACAGCAATCTTGCCCGCGAGCGGCGCCTGTTCGCGGAGAAGGTTTCGGCTGAGCAGGATCTCGTTGCGGCGCGAACGGCAGCGGTCGAGGCAGCGATCGCGCTGCGCCTTGCCCGCCAGCAACTGGCGGGGGGGGGGGGGCCCGCCCCCCCCCCGCCGCGACGCTGCCCGATGTGGACCCGTGCTCGGAAACCACTTTCGCGGAAATCCCGGTGGCCTCCGCCTCCGACGTCGATCAGGTGGTGGAGGCGGCATGGCAGGCTTTCCGCGCGCCTCAATGGCGCGGCCTTGCCCCGCTGGCGCGAGAGCGGCTGCTGCACAAGCTGGCCGATGCGATGGAAGCCGACCTGCCGCGCCTCGCCGCGCTGGAGGCGCTCGATACCGGCAAGCCCGTCAGCATTGTCGAGGCTGTGGACATTCCCGCCGCGATTTCCTGGCTGCGCGCCTATGCGGGCTGGCCGTCGAAGCTGGCGGGGAGGGCAGGCACCTTGTCCGCAACGCCGGGCGACTATCACGTCTATTCGCGGCGTGAGCCGATCGGCGTTGTTGCGGCGATCACGCCGTGGAATTTCCCTCTGGTGCTGGCGATGTGGAAGGTTGCCCCGGCCTTGGCAGGGGGCTGCACCGTCGTCCTGAAGCCCGCGCCCGAAACACCGCTCAGCGCGTTGCGGCTGGTCGAGCTGGCGCGCATCGCGGGGCTTCCCGAAGGCGTGCTCAGCGTCGTCACCGGCGACGGCGCGACCGGCGCGGCGCTGGCCGCGCACCCGCGCATCGCCAAGGTGGCCTTCACCGGATCGACCGCGACCGGGCAGGCGATTCTCGCCGCCTCGGTGCCGGACCTCAAGCGCGTGACGCTGGAACTGGGCGGCAAGTCGCCCTCGATCATCTGCGCCGATGCCGACCTCGCCAGCGCCATCCCGCAGGCGGCGATGGGGTGCTTTTTCAACTCAGGCCAGGTCTGCTACGCGGGCACGCGGCTTTACGTGCACCGCTCGTTCTACGACGAAGTGCTCGAAGGCATCGCCGCCGTGGGCAGCGCGCAGAAGCTGGGGCCAAGTGCAGACCGCGCCAGCCAGCTAGGCCCGCTCATCAGCGCCCGCCAGCACGCGCGCGTCACGGGCTTCGTCGAGCGGGCAAGGGCAGCCGGGATCGAGGTCATGCCGTCCGCCGCCGCGTTGCCCGAGCGCGGCTTCTACCACGCGCCCACGGTGCTGCGAAACGTCCCCGCCGCCGCCGAAGTCATGCGCGACGAGGTGTTCGGCCCGGTCCTCGCCACCGCGCCGTTCGACGATATCGAGGACGCCATCGCGCTCGCCAACGACAGCGCCTTCGGCCTCGCCGCGCATGTCTTCACGCGCGATCTGGCCGCCGCGCACCGGGCCTCCGCCGAGCTGGAGGCGGGCACCGTCTTCGTCAACTGCGTGATGCTGGCCGACCCGGCCTTCCCCTTTGGCGGCATGAAGATGTCGGGCATCGGGCGCGAAAACGGCAGCGAAGTGCTCGACGCCTATCTGGAACCCAAGTCGGTGGTGATGGCCCTATGACGAACGTGACCCACTCCGGCGGCTGCCTCTGCGGGCAGGTCCGCTATGCTTTCGAGGGCGAACCCTTGCTCGCCGCCGTGTGTCACTGCCGCCATTGCCAGCGCCAGTCCGGCAGCGCCTTTTCGCTGGTCATCGCGGTGACCGACGCGGCCTTCTCCCAGCAGGGCGAGACGCGGGTGTTCGAGGATGTGGGCGAGAGCGGCCAGCCCGTTTCGCGCCACTTCTGCGGCACCTGCGGCTCGCCCATCGTCTCGATCGCGGGCGCGCTGCCGGGGCTGACGCTCATCAAGGGCGGCACGCTCGACGAACCGGGGCGCTGGACGCCCGCCCTCGAAGCCTACTGCGATGGCAGCCTGCCATGGCTCCCCCCCGTGGCCGCCGAGCGCCACGCCCGTTCCAATATCGGAGAATGACCATGCCCAGTGCCCTGTTCGACCTGACCGGCAAGACCTGCTGGGTCACCGGCGCCGCCTCGGGCATCGGCCGCGAAACGGCGCTGACACTCGCCTGCCAGGGTGCTAGCGTAATCGCCAGCGACCTCAACCTTGAAGGCGCTGAGGCGACGGCGCAGGCGTGCGGCGATGCGCTGGCACTGGCCCACGACGTAAGCGCCGAAGCCGCCTGGGCCACCTGCGCCGCCGCGGTGAAGGACCGCTTCGGCAAGCTCGACGTGCTGGTGAACAATGCGGGCATCATGATGTCGCGCTCGTTCTCGGAAGCCCCGGTGGAGATCCTGCGCCGCCAGAACCGCATCAACGTGGAGAGCGTCTACCTCGGCATGCAGACCGTCGAGCCGCTGATGAAGACGGCCATCGCGCAGGGTGCGGCAGGGGCATCGATCGTCAACGTCGCCTCGATTTACGGCAAGGTCGCGGGCGCGCAGTTTGCCGCCTACAGCGCCACCAAGGGTGCGGTGCGCGCGCTCAGCAAGGCGGTGGCCTACGAGTGGGCGAGCGCGGGCATCCGCGTGAACTGCGTGCTGCCTGGCCCGGTCCAGACCAACCTCGGCGCCGACTGGGAGCCGCCGCTCGATGCCGAGGGCAATCCGATCCCGCCCGAAGTCGCGCTGGCGGCCTGGGCGTCGCTGATCCCGATGAAGCGCCTCGGCGTGGCGAGCGACGTCGCGCCGATGATCGCATACCTTGCCAGCGACGCCGCCGCCTTCGTCACCGGCGCCGAATTCACCGCCGACGGTGGCTACACCGCAGCCTGAGGGAGCCCGAGCATGCACACCACCGCCGCCATCGCGCGTGAGGCCCACGGCGACTTCACCGTCGAGCCGGTCGACCTTGCCGAGCCCCGCGCGGGTGAGGTGCGGGTGCGGATCGCGGGCGTCGGCCTGTGCCACACCGACCTGATCGCGCGCGACCAGTTCATCCCGATCCCGCTGCCCGCCGTGCTCGGCCACGAAGGCGCCGGGTTCGTCGAGGCCGTGGGCGAAGGCGTGACCAAGGTCGCGGTCGGCGACCGGGTGGTGCTGGGCTTCTCCAGTTGCGGCCACTGCCCCCGCTGCGAAGAACACCTGCCCTCCTATTGCCGCGAGTTCCCGGTTCTGAACTACGCAGGCGCGCGGGGAGACGGCAGCACCGCGATCAGCATCGACGGCACGCCGGTCTCGGCCAACTTCTTCGGCCAGTCGTCCTTCGCCGCCCACGCCGTGACGCACGAACGCAACCTCGTTCGGATCGAGGCGCATGACGTGCCGCTCGAACTGCTGGGGCCATTGGGCTGCGGATTCCAGACTGGCGCGGGCGGGGTGATGCGCTCGCTGGCGTGCCCGGCGGGATCGAGCATCGCGATCTTCGGCGGCGGCCCGGTGGGGCTGGCGGCGGTCATGGGCGCAGTGGTTCAGGCGTGCGTGACGATCATCCTCGTCGAACCCTTCGCCGCCCGCCGCGCCATGGCGCTTGAGCTGGGCGCAACCCACGTCATCGATCCGGCTGAGGGCGATGTCGGCGCCGCTATCCGCGCGATCCTGCCGGACGGCGTGGAGTTCGCTTTCGAGACCAGCGGGCGCGAGGCCGTCGTCGAAACCGCTCTGGCATCGTTGTCCAGCCACGGCCTGCTGGGCCTTGTCGGCGTGCCCCCTCGGCCCGAGAGCAGCCTGTCGATCAACCTCGCCTCGCTCATCACTTACGGCCATCGCATCCACGGCATCGTCGAGGGCGACAGCGACCTCCAGACCTTCATCCCGCAACTGGTGGGCCTCTACCGCGAAGGCCGCTTCCCGTTCGACAAGCTGATCCGCACCTACCCCCTCGCGCAGATCAACGAGGCGGTCGCCGCGCAACTGAGCGGTGAGTGCATCAAGGCCGTGCTGGTCCCCTAGAGAGCAGGATGTCTCTACACCCTTTCGTCATTGCGAGCGTAGCGAAGCAATCCAAGGGCGGTTTGCGCGGCCCTGGATTGCTTCGCTACGCTCGCAATGACGAGTTTGGGCGGAACAGGCTTTGGCTTAACGCTTTGGAAACCACTGCGCGTGCATAGTCGCGCGCATGGCTCGCATCGTCGCTCTCGCACAGGTCCATCGTCCCGTTCCGGGGATCGAGTGGCTGCGTCCGCTGATCGTCGGCGGCTGCGCGCTGGCGCTTATTCTGGCCCGCGACGCGCTCCCCTTCTGAGCGCCGCGCCGTTCATCCGGCAGCAATCTTTCTAAGCAAATTCAACGTTTCGTGACGGAGCGTGGCTGCATCTTGTCTCTTCTGTTGCACTGCACACCTTCATTGTGCGCCGCAGCAAAGTTTTGTCGCATTGTGATGATGCAATCGAAATCCCGGATGCCCACTCTTGGGGCTCACCCGTTTGATGGAGATGACAATGCGCACCATGACTGACGCCGACCGCGCCCGCCTGCGCGAATCGTTCATCGGCAACGGCCTGCTTTTCCTGTTCGGCTGCGGCGTTCTGGCCTTCCTGGTCGCCGTGGACCGTGTAGACTGGTTCTCGATCCGGCCTGCTACCGGAACCTCGATCGCCATGGCCCGTTCGACCGAAGGCGCTCCCAAGGTTGGCCCGGCAGTGGGCGAACCCGTGAGCGTGGAGCCTGCCAAGACCCAATGATCGTCGCAAAAATTCCAAGTTCCCGGCGCGTCTTCCAGGAGATCTGGAGACCGCTGACCCTGCTGTTCGTGTGGGACGTGCTCGTGACGATCACGTACTATATCCTGCCCTTCAAGGCGCCGGAACTGCCGATCACGCTGTTCGGCTCGGCGCTGGCGCTGTTCCTCGGCTTCCGCAGCAATTCGGCCTACCAGCGCTGGTGGGAAGGGCGCGGGCTGTGGGGTCTGATGATCAACGCGAGCCGCAACATCGCGCGTGCGACTCGCAACTTCCTGCCCGATCCGGAAGCGGCGGACCTCAAGAAACAGATCATCTACCGGCAGATCGCCTATGTGAACGCGCTGCGCTGCCAGCTCCGCCGCCTACCGCAGGACGAGGAAGTGCTGCGCCTGCTGCCCAAGCACGAAAAGGACCTCGCCCTCCAGCGCGTCAACGTGGCGAACGGCATCCTCGACGGCACCGGGCGCCGCATCGACGAAGCACGCCGCAAAGGCTGGATCGACACCATCCAGCAGACGCAGATGGAAGCCGTCCTCGTCGATATCGCCAACTCGCAGGGCGGCATGGAGCGGCTCAAGAACACGCCGCTGCCATTCCAGTACCGCTTCATCCCAGAAGTGTTCACCCACCTGTTCTGCGTCCTCCTCCCGATCGGGCTGGTCGAGACGCTGCAGTTCGCGACGCCGCTGGGCTCGACGATCGCGGGGCTGATGTTCCTTGCGGTGCTGGCGATCGGCGACGATCTCGTCGACCCCTTCGCCAACGACGTCCACGACCTGCCGCTCAACGCCATGTGCCGCACGATCGAGATCGACCTGCTGCAGTGCATCGGCGAGGAAGCCCCCGGCCCGGTCGCGCCTGACAAGCACGGGGTGCTGTGGTAAGCGTCAGGGCATGAAGCTCTACAAGGATCGCCAGATCACCAGCGCCACATTGCGCTTCGGCAAGGTCTTCAGCGCGGAGGCCAGAACGGATTTAAGTCCGGTCGGGCTTCTGGCCGTTGGGGCCATGGTTACCGGGATATTGCTCGGTAGTGCGGTGATCGTGGCGGTTTCGAAGGGCTCGAAGAAGAAAGAAGGGGAGCATGGCCCCCCAGCACCCCCGTTACCGTCGAGCTGATTGCGGGCAGCGGCGCCGCGCGCTCATTTTGAGGTCCAGAACTTCGTCATTGCGAGCGTAGCGAAGCAATCCAAGGCCGCGCCAACCGCTCTGGATTGCTTCGCTACGCTCGCAATGACGAGGGTGGGGTGATGCGCCGCAGGCTATTTTTGGCCTGCAATTCATACGAAACGCTGCTGCGCGCGCTACGCCGACGGTAAAGGGGTCTGGGGCGATGGCCCCAGGACTTCCCTTATTCGCTCTTCGACGCAAACCAGATCACGTGCTTCGGCCCCTTGCCGTTGCTGCGGGCGTGAACCTTCACTTCGTCCACCGCGAACCGCGCCCGTTCGATGCGCCGGGTGAAGGCGGGATCGGCGCCTGCCGACCAGATCGCCAGCACGCCGTCCGGGGTCAGCGCCCCGTAGGCTTCGCGTAGGCCGACCTTGGAATAGATGACGTTGTTGTCTTCGCGCACCAGCCCGTCGGGGCCGTTGTCGACGTCGAGCAGGATCGCATCGTAATCGCCGTGCCCGTCGACGATCGTCTGCGCGACATCGCCCATCACGAGGTTGACGCGTGGGTCTTCGAGGCAGTCCCCGGTCAGGTGCGCCATCGGCCCGCGTGCCCACTGGATGATCTCGGGCACCAGTTCGACGACGGTGATCTTCGCGTCGGCAGGCAGCACCCGCAGCGCGGCGCGCAGGGTGAAGCCCATGCCGTAGCCGCCGATCAGGAAGTGGGGGCGCTTGGAAGAGCCCTTGATCCGGTCGTAGGCCATCGTCGCAAGAGCTTCTTCCGAGCCCCACTTGCGCGTGCTCATCAGCTCGTTGTGGCCGATGACGATCATGAAATCCTTGTCGTGCCTGAAAAGCTCGAGCTTTTCGCCGTCAGGAATCCACGCAGAGTCGAGGAGTTCGCGCTGGATCATGCCTTCAGGTCCGGCGCGGTCGCTTCGGCGGTCAGCAGGGCGATGGCTTCATCGAGGGTCATGACCTTCTGGTGCTCGGCGCCGAGCGTGCGCAGGGCGACGGTGCCTTCCTCCGCTTCGCGCTTGCCGACGACGACGAGGTGCGGGACCTTCTTGAGCGAGTGTTCGCGCACCTTGTAGTTGATCTTCTCGTTGCGCACGTCGGTCTCGACGCGCACGCCCGCCGCCTTCAGCTTGGCGGCGACTTCGGCGGCATAGCCGTCGGCGTCCGAAACGATCGTCGTCACCACGGCCTGGACCGGGGCTAGCCACACCGGCAGCTTGCCCGCGAAGTGCTCGATCAGGATGCCGATGAAGCGCTCGTACGAACCGAAGATCGCGCGGTGCAGCATGACCGGGCGGTGCTTCTCGCCGTCCTCGCCGATGTAGTGCGCGTCGAGGCGCTCGGGCAGCATGCGGTCGGACTGGATCGTGCCGACCTGCCAGGTGCGGCCGATCGCGTCGGTCAGGTGCCATTCCAGCTTGGGCGCATAGAACGCGCCTTCGCCGGGGAGTTCCTCCCAGCCGTATTCCTCGGTGGCGAGCCCTGCGCGCACCACGGCGTCACGCAGTTCGGCCTCGGCCTTGTCCCACTGCTCGTCGGTGCCGATGCGATTGTCCGGGCGCAGTGCCAGCTTGATCGCGTAAGTGAAGCCGAAGTCGCGGTAGACCCTGTCCGCCATCTCGCAGAACGCCTGCACTTCGCCGACGATCTGGTCTTCGCGGCAGAAGATGTGGCCATCGTCCTGCGTGAACTGGCGCACGCGCATCAGGCCGTGGAGCGCGCCGTGAGGCTCGTTGCGGTGGCAGCAGCCGTTCTCGACGATGCGCAGCGGCAGGTCGCGGTAGGACTTGATGCCCTGCTTGAAGATCAGCACGTGCGCAGGGCAGTTCATCGGCTTCAGCGCCATCCACTGCGCGTCGTCCGAGATGATCGGGCCGTCGTCCTCGGTGTTGGGCACCTCGTCGGGGATGACGAACATGTTCTCGCGGTACTTGCCCCAGTGGCCGGACTGCTCCCACTGGCGCGCGTCCATGACCTGCGGCGTCTTCACTTCCTTGCAGCCCGCGTCGTTGACGGCGCGGCGCATGTAGTCCTCGAGAGCGCGGTAGATCACGTAGCCCTTGGGGTGCCAGAACACCGAGCCGTGCGCCTCGTGCTGGAGGTGGAACAGGTCCATCTCGTTACCGAGCTTGCGGTGGTCGCGCTTGGCGGCTTCTTCGAGGCGCGTCAGGTGCTCGGCCAGCTGCTTCTTGTTGAGCCAGCCGGTGCCGTAGATGCGCGAAAGCATCGCGTTGTTCTGGTCGCCGCGCCAGTAGGCGCCCGATACGCGCGTCAGCTTGAAGGCGGCGGGGTCCAGCTTGCCGGTCGAGGGCAGGTGCGGACCGCGGCACATGTCGAGCCAGTCGTCGCCCGACCAGTAGACCGTCAGCGGCTCGTCGCCGGGCAGTTCGGCGGCCCATTCGGCCTTGAAGCTCTCGCCCTGCTGCTTCCAGCGGCTGATGAGCTGTTCGCGGTCCCATACCTCGCGGCGCAGCGGCTTGTTGGCGGCGATGATCTTGCGCATCTCCGCCTCGATCGCGGGCAGGTCCTCGTCGGTGAACGGACGGTCTGTCGGGGCGAAGTCGTAGTAGAAGCCGTCGTTCGTCGAAGGACCGAAGGTGATCTGCGTGCCGGGGAACAGCGCCTGCACCGCTTCGGCAAGGACGTGCGCGAAGTCGTGACGGGCCAGGTCCAGCGCCTCGGCCTCGTCGCGGCTGGTGACGAGCGCGAGGCTGGCGTCGCCGGTGAAGGGGCGACTGAGGTCCACCAGTTCGCCGTCGATCTTCGCGGCGAGGGCGGCCTTGGCGAGACCCGGGCCGATGGCGGCGGCGACGTCGGCCGGGGTCGAGCCTTGCGGCATCTCGCGCACGGAACCGTCGGGCAGGCTGATCTTGAACATTTCGGACATGGACGAACTCATTCTCTCGTTTGCCCCATGCCATACCAGAGCATGTGGGCGGAAAACCTTTGGGGGCGCCATGGCACAGGCGCGCCTCCGGGTGAAGGTGCGGCGTCGGCTGAAATGGCTCTATTTCGGAAACGAGAGACGCCAATCTCGCCCGAAATCGGGGCGACGGCGGTTCGCGTGTTCAGCCTGCGACCAACCGTGCCCGGACGAGCCGGGTAGTCTGGGTCGTAGTCTTGGCGGTGCGCAACAGCATGAGCGCGATGTAGCGATTCGGGCGCGGAAAGCCAAGCGCGGTCCCGGGATCACCCGATGACGACGAGGTTACTTTCCATAATGTCAATGTTGCTTGACTTATGGTGACTAGAATGACAAATGTCCTTTACACATAAGCAAGGAGGCTTGTCATGACGGACCAAACCCTGTCGCGCGGACCCGCATGGTTCTGGGGCGGCGCGTTTTTCGTAGGCATGTTCGGCACAGGGTTCGCCGCGCGTGCGCTGGATCTGGGGTCGATTCCCTCGGCGCTGGTGATGATCCCGCCGATGCTGCTGCTGATCCCGCTGGTCCGCGCCTCCGAGAAGGCACAGGCAGCGTGCGGAGCGCTGTCTCCCGCAACGCGGCGCTACAATCGCCGGGGCCTGATCTGGGCGTTCGGTTATGTGATCTTCCTGTTCGTGGCCGTCTTCGGGGCCAACTCGGGCGCATCCGGGCCTCTGCTCTGGCTGTTGGCGCTGCTGCCGGCGCTGCCGATCTTCTTCATGCTGTGGACGATGGCGCGCTATCTGGTGGAGGAGACCGACGAGTATCTTCGCCTGCGTGTCATCAACGCGGCTCTCTGGGCTACCGGGCTGCTGCTGGCGGTGGCGACCGTCTGGGGCTTCCTCGAGACGTTCGAACTGGTCCCACACGTTCCCGGCTGGGCCGCCGTGCCGGTGTGGGCGGTGGGGCTGGGCGCCAGTTCCATCGTCAATCGCTGGAGGGAGGCGTGAAGAACCGCCTCAAGGTCCTGCGCGCCGAGCGCGGCTGGAGCCAGCAGGATCTGGCCGAGCGGCTGGAAGTCTCGCGCCAGAGCGTCAACGCGATCGAGACGGGGCGCTACGATCCCTCGCTGCCGCTGGCCTTTCGCATCGCCGACCTCTTTGGTATGATGATCGAAGAGATATTCCAGAGGGGTGAGTGATGGCTGGCGGGCCGTTGAAGCGAAGGCGTGGGGCACGGGTCGGCGTGGCGGTAGCGATCGCGGCGGCTGTCGCGGTGTCGCTGGGGCTGTTCCAGTCCGCCGCCGAACCTGCCCGGCCGCGTGAGGAAACCGGTTTCGGCACGATCCGTGCCGATGGAAAGGTGATCCTGCGGGTCGTGGCGCCGATCCTCTACTGAGCTTGTCGAAGCCCCCGCGCCTCACGCTGCCAAGTTGGCGGTTCACAACCGCCGGTCCAGGGATCGAGCCCTTCAGTGCATGGTATGCACGTGCGTTCCGCGTTCGCTCAGCTTGCCCAGTGCCGTCATCGCCAGCCACCCGGCCGTCATGCAGACCCACGGCATCACCGGATAGTGAAACCGCGACTGGCCCGAGAACACGAGGCAGATCAGCGTCGGATAGAGCGCGATCCCGTAAGGCAGCAGCCACCAGCCGATCCACCGCTGCCCGTCGCGGCGCCGCCTTGCGATCATCACGAAGAACGCGGCGCCAAAAGCCGCCATCAGCAGCACGTAGTACCCCTGATTGAGCACCCGCACCGCGCGATAGACCATCTCGAACCGCGCATAGCCCGTCGCGCCGCCCTGATAGGCCCACTCGGCCTCGCCATCGGGCAGCCAGAGGCGCAGGAACTTCTTCGGCAGCAGCTTGGCGAAGCGGTCGGGATGCGCGGTGATCCACGCCATTCCCAGTCGCCGCGCCTCGGCGTCGCGCGCCACTTCGTCGAGGCCGGGGCGGGCCATCAGCTCCTTCACCACCGGCGCGTCGGGGGTGTAGTCGCCGGTCGCGGTGTCGTGGTTGCCGGTGAGGAGCGTATAGCCGCCGTTGGTTGAGACCGCGACCCAGTGGCCCAGCTGGATCTCGTTGCGGATCGTCCAGGGCAGCACCGTCAGCGCGGCGAGCGCGAGCACCAGCAATCCCTCACCGAAAAGGCGCGGGAAGCGCTTCCACACCTGCCCCATCCTCAGCCACTCGATCGCGAACAGCAGCGGCACCACCACCAGTGTCTGTGCCTTGACCATGGTGGCGACGCCGAACAGGAACCCGGCGCTGACGAGGTGCCAGCGGCTGGTGCGCGTCACGATCACCCAGCATCCCGCCATCAGCAGCGCGGTGTAGAACACCTCGGTCAGCGCCAGCGGGACGTAGCCGATCGCGTTGGGGTAGACCGCCAGCAGCAGCAGCCCGGCGCGCGCTGCGCCCTCCGAGCCGAACAGGCGGCGCCCCAGCGCCAGCGTCATGGCGCCGATCAGCATTGCGCTCACGAGGTTGAACAGGCCGAGCGAAACCTGGCCAGCGCCGAACTTCGCGAACACCAGCCCCAGCGCGATCGGCCAGCCTGCGGGCCAGAACGCGGTGGGCGCCCCTTCGTTGTCGAGATAGCCTTGGCCCGCCGCGAGACTGACGGCGCGCGTGAAATACCACTCCGCATCCGAAGTCGGGGCCACGTCGATCAGCAGCACCGCCACGCGCAGGGCGAAATACAGCGCCCAGATACCGAGCAGCACCGAGCGATCGGTGGCGAACCATTCGAGCCGCAGCGCAAGCCGGGACGGGCGGGTGGGGAAGTGGATGACCTTGGCGCTCATATCGGCCCGAACGGTTAGCGGTCGGGACTTAAGATCGCATTACGGTAAGGGCGTCCAGAGGTTTCGATACCAATCTGGCCCACCCCGTCCGGCTAGGCCCTGCGGGCCAAGCCTCCCGGCCCTCCCGCCTGCGGGAGGGGGCAGGGGTGGGCCTTACGCCGGGTTCGACCAGCGCGCGAAGATCGCGGTCGGCAGCAACCGCCCCTCGCCATCTTCCCGCACCGACAGGTCGCCATGCTCGATCTTCCCGGGAAGTCCGGCGAACAGCTCGTCCATCAGCCCGGCCAGCGCCAGCGAAGACATGCGCACCGCATAGACCGTCAGGAACAGGAACCGGCTG
>NZ_ALVC01000467.1:0-8335 GCF_000293195.2 Sphingomonas sp. LH128 | reverse complement strand
TCGTCGGCATGGGCGAGACGCGCGCCGATCGCGTGGGCTTCGTCCACACGCTCGCCACCTTGCCGGACCACCCGCAGTCGGTGCCGGTGAACGCGCTGGTGCCGGTGAAGGGCACCGTGCTGGGTGACATGCTGGCCGACACGCCGCTTGCGAAGATCGACGACGTGGAGTTCGTGCGCACCGTGGCGGTGGCGCGCATCACCATGCCGGGCTCGATGGTGCGCCTCTCGGCGGGGCGCGAATCGATGTCGGAGATGACGCAGGCGATGTGCTTCCTAGCCGGGGCGAACTCGATCTTCACCGGAGACAAGCTGCTGACCGCGCCCAACGCGGGTGACGACAACGACCTCGCGATGTTCGCCCGGCTCGGCCTCAAGCCGATGGCCATCGAACTGACGCCCGCGCAAGTTGAAGCCCAGCGCATGCCCAAGGGCTGCGCGAAGCTGCAAGCTGCGGAGTAGGCCCGCCTGCGCTTCTGGCGTAGCGCAAGGCCCACCCCGCTGCGACTAAGGCCTGCGGCCCAAGTATCGCTCCCCCACCCGCTCGCGGGAGGGGGACGCCGCATCAGCCCTCCCGCTCGCGGGAGGGCCGGAAGGCTTGGGAGCGCGGCGAACTAGCCGAACGGGGTGGGCCTTACACCGCGGCGGTTCCACACCACCGTTAAAGGGGATCAGCGTCCCTTCCACTCCGGCCTGCGCTTCTCGGCGAAGGCGCGCGGGCCTTCGACGTAGTCCTCGGAGGCCAGCATCGCCTGCATCGCAGGGTAGCTCCACTGCTCGGCGAAAGCCTGGTCGTAAGGCGTGGACAGGCCGAGCCCGACCGCTTCCTTGGTGGCGCGCACCGCCATCGGACTGCCGCCAAGGATCAGCTCCGCCCAGCGCCGCGCAGCCTCAAGCACGTCGCCTTCGGTCACTTCGTTGACGAAGCCGAGCGCATGCCCCTCCTGCGCCGAGACCCGCCGCCCCGTCAGCAGCATGCCCATCGCGTGCTTGGCACCGACCACTTGCGGCAGGATCTGGATTCCGCCGCCCAGCGCCGCCAGCCCGACGCGGACCTCGGGCAGCGCGAAAGCCGCATGCGCCGCCGCCACCACGATGTCGCACGCCAGCGCCAGTTCGAAGCCACCGCCCATCGCCACGCCGTTGACGGCGGCGATCACCGGCTTGTTCAGCCCCTTGCGCCCGGTCAGCCCACCGAAGCCGTTGGGCGGCGACACCAATTCCCCGTCCGCCACCTGCTGCTTGAGATCGTGCCCGGCGCAGAACGCCTTCCGCCCCACCCCGGTGACGATGGCGACCCACTGCTCTTCGTCCGCCGCGAAGGCACCGAAGGCCGCGTCCATCGCCACTTGCGCGTCGGCGTTCAGCGCGTTGCTCGCCTCGGGCCGGTTGATGGTGATGATCGTCAGCGGCCCTTCGCGCGTGAAGGTGACGAGTTCGCTCATGCCGTCACCTTTTCCGCGACCATGCCCGCCAGCCGCGAGACGATGATCCCTTCCGCATCCCGAACGATCCGGCCGACCAGTTCGGCGCATGTCGGAATGTCGTGGATCAGCCCCTGCACTTGCCCAGCCCAGACGAGCCCGGCATCGAGATCACCCGTCTCCAGCGCCGTGCGCCCCTTCGCGCCCGAGACCAGCGGACGGATATCCTCGAACACGGCGCCATCGCGGGCGGAAATCTCCACCACCTGATCGGACACGCTGTTCTTCGCGACGCGGCCTGTATTGTGGAACTTGCGGAAGATCAGGTTGGTGCCGCGCTCGTCGTTGTCGACGATGAACCGCTTCACCCGCTCGTGGATCGGCGCTTCCACCGTGGCGCAGAAGCGGGTGCCCATGTTGATACCGTCCGCACCCAGCGCCAGCGCGGCGGCGAGGCCGCGCCCGTCACCGAAGCCTCCGCTCGCGATCATCGGGATCGTCAGCGTGTCCGCCGCCGCCGGGATCAGGATGAGGCCTGGGATATCGTCCTCGCCCGGATGGCCCGCGCACTCGAAGCCGTCGATCGAGATCGCGTCCACGCCCATCCGCTCGGCCGACAGGGCGTGGCGGACGGCCGTGCACTTGTGGATCACGGTAACCCCGTGGGCCTTGAAGTCCTCGACATGCTCCTGCGGGCGGTGGCCTGCGGTTTCGACGATGGTAACGCCGCTGTCGATGATGGCCTTACGGTATTCGGCATAAGGCGGCGGCGAAACCGAGGGCAGGATCGTCAGGTTCACGCCGAAGGGCTCGTCGGTCAGGGCCCGGCAGCGGTCGATCTCGCGGCGCAAGTCGTCCGGCGTGGGCTGGGTCAGCGCGGTCAGAATGCCGAGGCCGCCCGCGTTGGAGACCGCCGCCGCCAGTTCGGCGCGGCCCACCCACATCATGCCGCCCTGGACGACGGGATGCTCGATCCCGACAAGGTCGGTGAAGCGTGTGCGCAAACCCATTACAGCGCCTCCAGGATGGTGACGTTGGCGATGCCGCCGCCTTCGCACATGGTCTGCAGGCCATAGCGCTTGCCGCGTGCCTTCAGAGCATGGATCAGCGTCGCCATCAGCTTGGTGCCGCTCGCGCCCAGCGGATGGCCGAGCGCGATCGCGCCGCCGTTGACGTTGAGCTTGTCAGGATCGCCGCCCAGCGCCTGCAGCCAGGCCAGCGGCACCGGTGCGAAGGCCTCGTTCACTTCGTAGAGGTCGATATCCTCGATCCGCAGTCCGGCGCGCTTGAGCGCCTTTTGCGTCGCCGGGATCGGTTCCTCCAGCATGATGACCGGATCGCCCGCCGTCACCACCATGTCCACGATCCGCGCGATCGGGGTAAGGCCGTAGTCCTTGAGCGCCCGCTCCGACACCACCAGCGCGCCCGAGGCGCCGTCGCAGATCTGGCTGGCGTTGGCGGCGGAAATCACGCCGCCCTCCTGCAACAGCCTGACCGATCCGATGCTCTCCAGCGTCGCGTCGTAGCGGATCCCCTCGTCCGTGACATGGGGCACGCCGTCGACGTCGAGCGGCACGATCTCCCGCTCGAACGCGCCTGCCTGCGCAGCGGCGGCGGCGCGGCGGTGGCTTTCCAGCGCGAAGCGGTCGAGCGTCTCGCGGTCGAAGCCATACTTGGCGGCGATCATCTCCGCTCCGCCGAACTGGCTGAAGCTCTCCACTCCAAAACGCTGCTGGATGCGCGGGCTGAACGGGCCGACGCCGACGCCTTCCTTCGCGTGGTAGGCGGTGTTGGAGAACATCGGCACGCGCGTCATGCTCTCCGCGCCCGCTGCGATCACCACGTCCTGCATGCCGGACATGACCGCCTGCGCGGCGAACTGCACCGACTGCTGCGAGGAGCCGCACTGCCGGTCGATGGTGACGGCGGGCACGCTGACCGGCAGCTTCGAGGCCAGCACCGCATTGCGCGCGAAGGCGAAGGCCTGTTCACCCGCCTGCGTCACGCAGCCGAGGATGACGTCCTCGACCACCGCCGGGTCCAGCCCGGCGCGATCCACCAGTGCATTCAGCACTTCGCCCGCCATGTCGGCAGGGTGCCATCCCGCGAGCTTGCCGTTACGGCGCCCGCCTGCGGTGCGGACGGCTTCGACGATATAGGCTTCGGCCATGGTCACAGATCCTTGAAGTTGGGAGAGCGCTTTTCGAAGTAGGCGGCAAGGCCCTCGCGGCATTCGGGTGTGGCGCCCGCCCGGGTAATCGCCGCGACTTCGCGTTCCAGCTGCGCGTCGAGGCTGGTTTCCAGGCTCTGGCGCAACAGTCCCCGCGCCGCGCCGAGCGCACCCACGGCGGCATCGGCGAGCCGGGCGGCGAGCGCGTCGCCCTCGGTGGCCAGCGCCTCGTCATCGACGGTGCGGGTGACCATGCCGATCACCTCGGCCTCGTCAGCCTGGATGCGGCGGTTGGTGAGGATGATCTCCTGCGCCTTGCGGAGGCCCACGAGGCGCGGCAGCCACCAGCTCATGCCGCCGTCGGGCGTCAGGCCGAGCGTGCCGTAAGCGGCGGTGAAATGCGCCGACCGTGCGCAGAGCACCACGTCGCCGCCGATTGCGAGGCTGAGGCCCGCACCCGCAGCCGGTCCGTTGACCAGCACCAAGAGCGGCTTGGCCATGCGCGCGAAGCGGGTGAGCGCCATGTGCAGCGTGCCCGCCAGTTCGCTCAGCAGCGCATCGACATGATCGCCCGAGGACTTGAACAGCCCCACGTCGCCGCCCGCGCAGAACAGCCGCCCCGCACCGGTGAGGACGACGCAGCGGATCGCAATGTCGGTCTCGCAGCGGATGGCGATCTCGGTCAGCGCGCGCGCCATGGCGAGGTCGATGGCATTGCCCGCCTCCGGGCGGTTGAGGGTGACGCGGGCGATGCCGTCCGCAAGGTCGAACAGTACAGGTGTGTCGCTCACAGGCAGGCCTCCATGCTTTCCACTGCCAGCGCGACGATGCGCGGCAGGCTGGCGGCACGCTCGCGGGCGTGTTCGGAAGCCGCCGTGCCCCGGATCACGCGGCCCTTGATGCCGTGGAAGATCGCCGCCAGCCGGAAGTAGTTGAACGCGATGCAGAACGCATAGTCCTGCTCCGAGATCGGCGGGCGGCCGACATTGCGGCAATAGGCGGCAAGGTATTCGGCCTCCGACGGGATGCCGAGCGCCGCGATGTCCGCGCCGCCCAGCCCCGCCACGATATCGGGCGGCATGCGGAACATCATCGCGTGATAGGCGAAGTCCGCCAGCGGGTGCCCCAGCGTCGAGAGTTCCCAGTCCAGCACTGCCAGCACGCGCGGCTCGGTGGGGTGGAAGATCATGTTGTCGCAGCGGAAGTCGCCATGGACGATGCGCGTCTCGTCGCCCGAGGGAATCGCGGTGGGGAGCCATTCGATCAGCCGGTCCATGCCCGGATCGCGGCCCGCCTCGGTGTCCTCCAGATACTGGCGCGACCAGCGGGCGATCTGGCGTTCGAAGTAATTGCCCGGCTTGCCGTAGTCGCCCAGCCCCACCGCGTCCGGCTCGATCCGGTGCAGCGCGGCGATCGTCTCGTTCATCGCGGCGAAGTAGGCGGCGCGCTCCCCGTGCGGAACGTCGGGGAACGTCGCGTCCCAGAAGATGCGGCCCTCGACCATCTCCATCACGTAGAACCAACTGCCGATGACGCTTTCGTCCAGACACAGGCCATGGACGTGCGCCACCGGGAAGCCCGTCCTGCCCAATGCCGACAGCACCCGCGCCTCGCGCTCCACCGCGTGGGCGCCCTTCAGAACCTGCCCCGGCGGCTTACGGCGCAGGACGTAAGCGCGGCCAGGCGTGACCAGCTTGTAGGTCGGGTTGGATTGCCCGCCCTTGAACTGCTCGACCGTGAGCGGCCCGGCGAAGCCTTCGACATGCGTGTCCATCCACGCCGCCAGCCGCGCGTCGTCGAAGCGATAGCCCTCGCGCACGGCGCCGGTGCCGGCATTGGCGGCGGCGTCAGTGCTGCTCATGTGACGTCTTCCAGTCCCGCTTGATCTTCTTGGCGAGGCTCCACTTGTGGACTTCGGTGGGACCGTCGTAGATGCGGAAGGCGCGGATTTCACGGAACACCTGCTCGACGATGGTGTTGGCCGTCACGCCCTGCCCGCCCATCACCTGCACGCAGCGATCCGCCACCCGCATCAGCGCCTCGGACACCGCGACTTTGGCCATCGAGCTTTCGGTGCCGCCCGCTTCGCCCGCGTCGAGAACGTCCGCGCACCAGTCGATGATGAGTTCGCTCTGCTTCAGGTCGATGAGGTTGTCGGCCAGCATGAAGCCGACGCCCTCGTGGTCGATCAGCGTCTTGCCGAAGGCCATGCGGCGATTGGCATAGTCGGTAGCGATCTCGTTGGCGCGGATGCAGGCGCCCAGCCAGCGCATGCAGTGCGACAGCCGCGCGGGCGCGAGGCGCACTTGCGCATAGCGGAACCCCTCGCCCGATTGCCCAAGCATCTGGTCGGCAGGCACGCGCAGGTTCTCGATGGCGACCACGGCATGGCCGCCGGGCATCGAGGAATCGATGGTGTTGGGCACATGCTCGATGCGGATCGCCGGGTCGGGCAGGTCGACCAGGAACATGCAGGCGCCGTCCGTGGACTTCGCCATGACGATGCCAACCTGCGCGCCTTCCGCGCCGGTGATGAACGCCTTGCGCCCGTTGATGACCCAGTGATTGCCGTCGAGGTGGCAGGTCGTCAGCATCATCGAAGGGTCGGACCCGGCGCCGTTCTCGTCCGCCGGTTCGGTCATGAAGAAGGCCGAGCGCGCGCGCCCTTCCACCAGCGGCTTCAGGAACCGTTCCTTGATCGCCGCGCTGCCCACCTTGCCGAGCAGGTACATGTTGCCCTCGTCCGGCGCAGCGGTGTTGAGCGCCAGCGGGCCGAGCGGCGAGAGGCCCGAGGCACGCAGCACCACCGCCGTCTCACGCTGGGTCAGGTGGCGGCCGTCCGGCAGGATATGCGGCGTCAGCACCCCGGCGGCGCGCGCCTTGGCCTTCAGTTCGGCGACCAGTTCCTCGCTCGGGCAATCGTGGTGATCGCGGCGCGGGTCCTTCTCGTAAGGCGCGACGACTTCGCGCACGAAGGCTTCGACTTTTGCGGCGATCTGCGCGGTCAATTCGGGACCGGCACCGGGTATGCCGCTCACTTCGGCGCCATCCGGATCGCGCCGTCGAGGCGGATCGTCTCGCCGTTGAGCATCGGGTTGGTGACGATGCTCTCGACCAGCTGCGCGTATTCGTCGGGCTGGCCCAGACGGCTGGGGAACGGCACCTGCTTGCCCAGCGAATCCTGCGCTTCCTGCGGCAGCGTGGCGAGCAGCGGAGTCCAGAAGATGCCCGGCGCGATCGTCATCACGCGGATACCGTAGCGGGCGAATTCGCGCGCCACCGGCAGCGTCAGGCCGACGATGCCGCCCTTCGACGCCGCATAGGCCGCCTGCCCGATCTGACCGTCATAGGCCGCGACCGAGGCGGTGTTGACGATCACCCCGCGCTCCTCGCCGATGGGATCGGCATCGTGCAGGCGGGCGGCGAACTTCGACAGGACGTTGAAACTGCCGATCAGGTTGATCGTCACGATCTTGGAGAAATCCGCCAGCGGGATCGCCTTGCCGTCGCGCCCGATCACCTTGGCGGGCGGCCCAATCCCGGCGCAGTTGACGAGGATGCGCGCCTTGCCGTTCAGCCCTTCGGCCTCTTCCAGCGCGGCCTCGACGGCGCCCTCGTCGGTCACGTTGACCGATACGAAGTGCCCGCCGATCTCGCGCGCGGTGGCAGCGCCGAGTTCGGCGTTGAGGTCGAACAGGGTCACCTTGGCTCCCGCCGCCGCCAGCCGCCGCGCGGTGCCCGCGCCAAGGCCGGATGCGCCACCGGTCACGATTGCCGCCACGCCTTCGATCTTCATCAGGAATCCCTTTCCAGACTGCCTGCCGGACCAGCACGAATCGCGTCTCCGGGAGGCTCATGAAACTCACTGGTTTCTTATGTACTCATGAGTACGTTGCATAACGATGCGTTTCTTGTCAATGTCGCCAGACAAGGAAAAGCCGTGACGATACCCGAACAAGACTTCATCGATTCCCCGTTCCGTTCGCCCGAGGACCGCCTTCGCGAGAAGGACCAGAAGCGCGAGGCCGTGCTGCTTGCGGCCGTGCGCGCCTTCAACGCGCGCGGCTTCCAGGCCGCCTCGCTGGACGAGGTCGCGGCCAGCCTGCGCATCAGCAAGCCGACGATCTACCGCTACCTCGGCAACAAGGAGCAGGTGCTGCTGGAATGCATCACGCGCGGCCTCGAACTGCTGCAGGAGGCGGCGGCGGAAGCGGAGCGCGAGCCGGGCAGCGGCCTGACGCGCCTCACGCATTTCCTGCGCCGCTATGCCGAGATCAACATGGACGATTTCGGCCGCTGCGTAGTGCGCACCGACGACAACGTGCTGTCCGAGGAAGGCCGCGCGCATTTCCGGGCGCTCAAGCGGCGGATCGACCAGGCCATGCGCGATCTGGTGGCGGCGGGTGTTGAAGACGCCTCGATCGCGCCGCTCGACGTGCGGATGACCGCCTTCACGCTGGCGGGCGCACTCAACTGGCCAGGGCAATGGTACGCGGCGCAAGGCGAACAGAGCGCCGAGGCGTTGGTCGCCACGATGGTCGATGTGCTTGTGCGGGGCCTCGCGCCGCGAGGGTGATGCGGTGAGCATCGCCCCACCCTCGTCATTGCGAGCGTAGCGAAGCAATCCAGGGCCGCGCAAACCGCCCTGGATTGCTTCGCTACGCTCGCAATGACGAAGTCCTCTTAAACCGACGGCATCTGCTGGCTTGAACAGTGGAACGAGCCCCCGCCCGCCAGCACCG
>NZ_ALVC01000466.1:0-2745 GCF_000293195.2 Sphingomonas sp. LH128 | reverse complement strand
CTCGCGCTCCCGGAACTGTCAATGTCGCTTACGGCCAAAGCATAGAGATAATCGCCGTAATTGCTTTCTATTTTGTGTTGGTTAATGTGCCTTGTTGAATAAAAAAGAGGCAGCGTGAGCTGCCTCTTTACCTAAGTGTTTAAATAGCTTTTTGCTAGAAGCGCACTAAGAGTATTAACTGTTTGAATTAATTCATCATTTCGTGCTCGAAGTTTTTCTATTTCTGATTTTGCGACGTCGTGATGACGGTCGTCATAGTCAAATTCTCTGTCTCTTGGGACATCGCAAGCGGCATCAGTAAGTGCTTGGCTAACCCAAGCATTAATTTTCATGCCGCTAGATTTGGCTGCTTCTCGGGCAACCTCGACTGTCTCAGGAGACAGTCCTTTGATTGTCCAATCTTTTTGTGCACGCCCCCGCCCTTTGCCACGTGTACCCCGATTTGGTACCCCGCGCTCCGCTACAGTGGCTTCCACCGCTTGGAGGTCGGACATTACCAGTTCTCCTTGTTGATACGGAATCATATGCGAATTCTTTCGCATGTCCCGTGGTTCCCATTTATCCCCAAATTCGTACCCCATTCAACCCGAGATTTGTGGATAATGGGTTAAAGGTACCCGGGAAACGCGCTTGATGTACCCGCCATCCCAGCTCATAATGCCACCATTCAGGAGGTTAATGCATGAATGGGGCAGCAGCCACCGAGGCGATGCAGAGTGAACTTGATCGAGTGATACTCGAAGTTCGTACGGCTTTGGGTCGGCTAGCGCTCGAACGTAAAATCACCGGAGTATGCGCGGGTATTTTGAATCTCATCGATCAAAGTGAATTTCAAGTGACCGATGAGGAGAGTGAATCGGCTTTCCGTTTGGATCGCGGTAATATGCGGGTCTACTTCTATCTGGCGCCATTGGTAAAAGTATGGAATGAACTCTATGATGCCTGCGGGGAGATCGGCATATCTGGCGTAGAACGTGTGCGCTGGCAGCAGATCGGGCTAGCCCAATTCGTTATTCACGAATTGATCCATATCCGACAGAAATTTTCTGAATTTACAACTGTTCCGGTTATTAAGGTTGGTCTCCCCGGCATGGGTTTGCCCATGCTGGATTTGGCTGCTGATTTAGTTGCTGCTTGGGTGTCGGCCCTCATTGAGGTGCATTACAACGATGCTGGGGATGAAGATCTCATCCAAAGTTATTACGTTAATGCATTGCTTAGAGCATATCTAATCGGCGCTTTTGTTTTTGATGCAAGAACAAACCCCAATAAACGGCAGCGGGCAATCGGTTTGATTATATCGATGATGCTGGTTCAAGCAAAGATTGATGGCAAGCTGAACGCTGGAAATATCAACGAAGAATGGACGGAAATTTCCCCTGTTCTTGCTTTGGATATAAGTCGTTCTCACAGATTTAATGCAATTGTTATCGGAACATTGCCCGGTCTTCTGATTGAGGACCATGACGTTCATGATGGCGATGCGTTGATGGCTCTTTGGGAGAGCGTTGGCTCAAGGCCTATGCTTGATATAATCTCACGGACCTCCACTTTTCTAAAGGCCGCAGGCGCTATAGCCTCCTGAGCCTGAAGCGGATGCACTTTCCTACAGCCACCCACATACGATAACTAATCCGTCCCCCACGACGCGCCTGTCCGGGCTGCGTCGTGGTCTTTCGTGGCTTTCCTCTTGCGCGAGGTGGACGATGACGGACTTTTCCAGCAGCTTCGGTATCGACGGTGGGGGGGGGGGGGGGGCGGGGGCCGCCCCCCCCCCCCCCCCCGCCACGCCCAGCCATTCCGCTTCCTCGACTTGCGCGCCGACGGCCGAGATGCGCGTCTCCGCCTCGGTCCAGGGCACGTGCCGCAGGAGCCACGTCCCCGGAGGAACCGCGTCGAGGTCGGCGCCAACGATCTCCGGCACGGCCAGAGCGCTTACCAGGCGGAACTCCACGCCAAGCGGCGCGCCATCGACGAGGTGCAGGCCATCGATGTGGACCAGTTCCCCGCCGCCCGCGAGCAGCACTTCCTCCTCGTCATCGCCCGCTGCCCGGACCCGGCGGCGGATGGGCTGGAAAGCATAGTCCTGCCCGCGCTCGCGCACTTGCGCGGCGATGTCGGGCACGTCGAGCACCATTGAATGGACCTTCGGACGCGCCACGAACGTCCCCGCCCGCTTGCGCCGGTCGATCAGCCCCGCCGCGACGAGCGCCGAGAGCGCCTTGTTCACGGTCATGCGCGAGCAGCCGTATTCCTGCATCAGCTCCTGCTCGATCGGCAGGCGGTCACCGGGAGCCAGTTCGCCGCCGAGGATGCGGCCCTCGAAATCCGATCGAATGCGTTCGTGAAGGGGCATTCTCACGCGATCAGTGTCTCCAGTACCTTGGCATAGTCGCGGACCACCCGGTCGCGGACATGGTGGCGCCCTTCGCTCACCAGCTTGTCGCCATGGCGCCACACGCAGTCAATGGCCGAGCGCCCGGCGGCGAAGACGAAGCTGTCGGTTATCGCATCGCCCGCCCGGTGCACCATCGCCGGATGATCGAGGTTCAGGCTGACGATGTCGGCAGGCAGGCCGACCGCGATGCCGCCCTCGACGCCCAATGCCGCCGCCCCGCCCGTCAGCGCGCCTGCGTAAAGATCCGCGCCGGTGGAGCGGCCGCTTTCCCGGGCCATTACGTTGCGCGCGCGGCGCGTCAGGCGCTGGCCGTATTCGAGCAGGCGCAGTTCCTCGGCCGCGTCGAT
>NZ_ALVC01000465.1:0-1165 GCF_000293195.2 Sphingomonas sp. LH128 | reverse complement strand
GGACGCGGGGTTTTGTTTTCCGTGAAGCTCTGGCGAGCGGCCGGGTAACTCACGGTGCAGCCCGGCTCGACCTGTATTCCATCGGAAAGTCCCATGTGGCCGTCGTTAGGGTTCGCATCGTTATCGGCCGAAGGCTATCCGGGATGGCCGTCCCAAGTCCTGCCGTGTGTCGCAGGAACGTATGGACAGCTTTTCCGGTAGCGCAGAGACAGTCCGGGTCTTCGTTTGGGCGCGTGGTTTGCGTGATCACGGCTTGAAACCGCATCCCGGCCCACGACGCCGACCCGATACACCTTTCCAGCGTGATCATCGCCGGATCGGATGCCGAGCCATACAACCTATTTGGCGATAAATGTCAATCGCGCTTCCACTTCGCGCGCGACGCCGATCAATCGCCGGTCGTCATAGCGCGGCGCCACCAGCGAGACGCCGATGGGCATCCCGCCCTCACCTTTGGCCAGCGGCAGATTGACAACCGGCGCGTGCAGCAAGGTCCAGGGCTGGTTGAACCGGGGTTCCCCCGGCGAACGGCCGAGCGGAGCGATGCCCGGCGCGCTCGGCGCCAGCACGGCGTCGAGTCCGGCGATCGCCCGCTCGAACCCCACCCGTGCCGCCGCCGCACGGTCATGCGCCTCGCGCAGCCGAGCGTCGGGATATGTCGCCAGGGCATCGACCCGAAGATGGAAATCGGGATGCAGCAAGTCGGGCCGTGCGCGTGCAAGGCTCAGGAAAGCGGCCGCGCCCTCGCGGAACAGGATCGCGCGGTGATCGTCGTTGAGGTGCTCGAACTCGGGCAGCGTGGCGATCTCGACGACGTCGATCCCGGCCCCCGTCATGGCGGCGGCGATGCCGTCGAAAGCGGCTTGGCCATCGGGCGTCATTTCATCCCACCAGGGGGTGCGGAAAACGCCGATGCGCAAGGTCCGGCCTTCGACGTGCGCACCGGGCGCGAAGCCGTAGATTTCGCAGACCCGGTCGATCAGGTCGAGGTCCCGCGCGTACCAGCCCACGGTATCGAGGCTATTGGCATAGGTCTTCACGCCTTCCCGGCTGATAAGGCCCCAACTTGGCTTAACAGGCTGCGGAAAAAGGCGCCGCAGTGGTCACCGTCGATCTGCGTTCGAAGGAGGGGGACTGGTCTGTCGCTCGTTTCAGGGTGAAATTC
>NZ_ALVC01000464.1:0-13743 GCF_000293195.2 Sphingomonas sp. LH128 | reverse complement strand
GCCCGCGCGCTGGAGCTGGCGCAGCATCATGATCGAGACGAGGTGCCCGACGTGCAGCGAAGGCGCCGTCGGGTCGAAGCCGATATACCCCGGCACCACCTGCTTGCCGGCCATGGCGTCAAGGCCCTCGGCATCGGTGAGCTGGTGAATGTAGCCTCGCTCGTCGAGGAGGCGCAGCAGGGTCGAATTGTAGGTCATCGGTTCCGCTTCGGTTTGAGGGAAGCGCGCGCCTAGCACGAGGAGGGGGGGAAATAAACGCCGATGGGTGCGGCGGTGCCCACCCCGCTGCGACCAGGCGATAAATCGTCTGGTCTCGCGCCCCTCCCGCTTGCGGGAGGGGCTGGGGGTGGGTTTGTCGCGTGCATTCCTTCGTTTCGCCAGAACCGCATTGCCATGGAGCCATTTCAGCGCATAGCGAAGGGGCATGACCGAACTTGCCTTCCACCCAGCACATCCTCCGCTCGCCGTCCGCAGCGTGGAGGCGCGGATCATCGGGCATGACGCGCAGTGGCTGCGTGCTCGCTGGAAGATCATGGGTGCGGCGAAGCTGGTCGTACCGGCTTTCGCTGGCAAGGGCAGGGCGGACGGACTTTGGCAGACCACCTGCTTCGAGATGTTCATCCAGCAGGGTGACGGCCCGGACTATACCGAGATCAACCTTTCTCCCTCCGAGCGCTGGAACGTCTACGACTTCACCGCCCGGCGCGAAGGCATGGCCGAAAGGCCGATGCCGCGCGAACCCGAGTGCACCATCCGGCAGGGCACCGACATGGCGATCTTCGATGCCGCGATCCCCGCCGCCGGGCTGCCGCCTGCGCCGTGGCGATGCGGCTTCACGGCGGTGATAGAGGAACAAGGCGGCCACAAGAGTTACTGGGCGCTGGCCCATTGCAGTGACGCTCCCGACTTCCACGATCCGGCTTGCTTCACGGCGACCATTGCGGCACCCACCGCGCCATGAAATTCGGTATCGACCGCCTGCTGGCGGACCCCGCCCTGCGCGCCCCGCTCGAGGGCAAGCGCGTTTCGCTCATCGCCCATCCGGCCTCGGTGACCGAGGAACTGGTCCATTCGCTGGATGCCCTGATCGCGGCCGGGGTCAACGTGACCAGCGCCTTCGGCCCGCAGCACGGTCTCAAGGGCGACAAGCAGGACAACATGGTCGAGACGTTCGACGAGACCGATCCGGTTTACGGCATCCCGGTGTTCAGTCTCTACGGCGAGGTTCGCCGCCCGACCGGGCAGATGATGTCGACCGCCGACGTGTTCCTGTTCGACCTGCAGGATCTGGGCTGCCGCATCTATACTTTCGTCACTACGCTGCTCTACCTGCTCGAAGAGGCCGCCGCGCAGGGCAAGAGCGTCTGGGTGCTCGATCGCCCCAACCCCGCCGGACGTCCGGTCGAGGGCACGACGCTGCTGCCGGGGCAGGAGAGCTTCGTCGGTGCCGGGCCGATGCCGATGCGCCACGGGCTGACGCTTGGCGAGATGGGCCACTGGTTCATCCGCCATTTCGGCCTGAACGTGGATTACCGCGTGATCGCCATGGAGGGCTGGGAGCCCGAGTCCGCGCCCGGTTTCGGCTGGCCGCAGGACCGCATCTGGATCAACCCGAGCCCCAATGCCGCCAACCTCAACATGGCCCGCGCCTATGCCGGGACGGTCATGATCGAGGGCGCCACCGTTTCCGAAGGGCGCGGGACCACCCGCCCGCTCGAAATCCTGTTCGGAGCCCCCGACATCGATGCCAAGGCGGTACTCGCCAAGATGCGCGCCTTCGCGCCCGAATGGCTGGAGGGCTGCGCGATCCGCGAGTGCTGGTTCGAGCCGACCTTCCACAAGCACGCCAAGACCTTGTGCAACGGTTTGATGATCCACGCGGAAGGCGCGTTCTATGATCACCAGGCATTCCGTCCGTGGCGGTTGCAGGCACTGGCGTTCAAGGCGATCAGGCGCCTTTATCCGCACTATCCGCTCTGGCGCGACTTCCCGTACGAGTATGAATTCGAGCGCCTTGCCATCGACGTCATCAACGGTGGCCCGGCCTTGCGCGAATGGGTCGATGACCCGGCTTCCACGCCCGCCGATCTCGATTCGATCGCCTCCCGCGACGAGGCCGCCTGGCGCGCCGGAGTCGCGGACCTGCTGCTTTACTGAGCCGGCTTCACTTTGGCGGGGCCGTTGGTTACGGCAGGGGGCTCGATGGTCCGGCCCGTGCCCGCCTCGGTGAGCACGGAGCAGCCGTTGACTCGCTTCTCCACCGCGCTGAGCAGCATCGGCGCGTCCCTGCCGGGCTCGAACTTTACCGTGCCGGTGCTGGCGGAAACCTGCTCGACCTTGAATTCGCACTGACGAGCTTTGGCAGCGCTGGCTTCACCCTGAACTGCCACGCCGGCAGCGAGCATCAGCAGAAACGTCATCATCGGTCATCTCCTTGGTGTATCGATCCTATCACGCCGACGGCGACGGTCACCCCTTCTTGCGCGTCAACTCACGCATGGCCGCGTCCAGCCCGTCCAGCGTCAGCGGGTACATCGCTCCGCCCATGATCTCGCGGATCATGCGAGTCGAACCCGAATAGCCCCACTGCCGTTCGGGGCTGGGGTTCAGCCACACCGTCGCCGGATAAGTCTGCACCACGCGGTTCAGCCAGACCGTGCCTGCTTCCTCGTTCATGTGCTCCACCGAGCCGCCGGGATGGCTGATCTCGTAGGGGCTCATCGCGGCGTCGCCGACGAAGATCACCTTGTAGTCGTGACCGTACTTGTGGAGCACGTCACAAGTCGGCGTGCGCTGCGACCAGCGGCGGCGGTTGTCCTTCCATACGCCTTCGTAGAGGCAGTTGTGGAAGTAGAAGAACTCCATGTTCTTGAACTCCGCCGTGGCGGCGCTGAACAGTTCCTCGATCAGCCTGACGAACGGGTCCATCGAGCCGCCGACGTCGAGGAACAGCAGGACCTTCACCGCATTGTGCCGCTCGGGCCGCATGACGACGTCGAGCCAGCCCTGCTTGGCGGTCCCGGCGATGGTGGCGTCCAGATCAAGCTCCTCCGCCGCGCCTTCGCGGACGAAGCGGCGCAGACGGCGCAGCGCCACCTTTATGTTGCGGGTGCCGAGTTCACGGGTGTTGTCGAGGTTGGCAAACTCGCGCTTTTCCCAAACCTTGATCGCGCGGCCCTGCTTGCCTTCCCCGCCGATCCGCACGCCTTCGGGGTTGTAGCCCGAGTGCCCGAACGGCGAGGTGCCGTTGGTGCCGATCCACTTGTTGCCGCCCTGATGGCGCTTTTCCTGCTCCTCCAGACGCTTCTTCAGCGTCTCCATGATCTCGTCCCAGGAGCCGAGCGCCTTTACCGCCTCCATCTCCTCGGCCGAGAAGTAGCGTTCGGCGAGCTTCTTGAGCCAGTCCTCGGGGATTTCGACGGGCTGTTGGCCGTAGTCGCTGAACACGCCTTCGAAGACCTTGCGGAATACCTGGTCGAAGCGGTCCAGCAGGCCCTCGTCCTTCACGAAAGTGGCGCGGCTGAGGTAGTAGAACGCCTCGGGCGTCTGCTCGATCACGTCCTTGTCGAGCGCTTCCAGCAGCACGAGGTGCTCCTTGAGCGAGGCCGGAATGCCTGCGCTGCGCAGTTCGTCGATGAAGTTCAGGAACATGGGGCGCCTTCCCTGCGGCCTTGAGCGCGCATCTTCGGCCTATGCACGGCCGCGACCAGCACGAAGGAAATATACATCAACAGATACCACGCACCCAGCTTGCCGAAGTGGACCATCGCCCAGCCGCTGCGCTGGCTCGGGTAGATCCACGCGTGCGAGAAGGTCGCGAGGTTCTCCGCGAACCAGATGAACAGCGCGACAAGAAACCAGCCGAGCAGCAGCGGCATCCACCGATCCTCCCGCCAGACACGGAACCAGATGCGGGTGCGGGCGAAGCACAGGGCCAGCATGGCGAATAGCGCGAGCCGCAAGTCGGGCAGCCAGTGATGCGCGAAGAAATTGACGTAGATCGCCAAAGCCAGCACCACTGAAAGCCCCTCGCGCGGGTAGCCGGTGAAGCGGAAGTCGAAGATACGCCAGACGCGGGCGATGTAGCTGCCGACGGCCGCATACATGAAGCCCGAGAACAGCGGCACCGCGCCCACACGCAACATCGCGGTTTCGGGATACTCCCACGATCCAACGGCGGTCTTGAAAAGCTCCATCACGGTGCCGACGACGTGAAAGGCAAGGATGACCTTGGCTTCGTCCAACGTCTCCAGCCGCAGCGCGAGCATCGCCAACTGGATGGCGAACGCACTGATGGTCAGGAAATCGTATCGGGCGAGCGGCGCATCGTCGGGATAGAACAAGTGCGTGCCGAGGAGCAGCGCGAGCAGCAGCCCGCCAAACAGGCAGGCCCAGCCCTGTTTGAAGCCGAACAGCAGGAACTCGTAGACCCACGCGCGCCAGCCCGGACGCGGCGTGAAGCCCTCGAGCCGCGCGCGGATCGCGGCGAAACGGGTGTGCGTGCTCGGCCCTGCGGTCATGACCCGGTGCCGCCGATCAGTCCTGCGGCGTGGGAGCCGGGGCAGGGGGCTGCTGCGGCCAGCGTTCCAGCGCCGGATCGATCACCGCCCAGTCCGGTGCGTCGTCGGTCCAGATCGCCATCGCGGGCCTCACGCCATGGTCGCCTTCGAGCAGGCCGATGCGAATGGTGCGGAACTGCGGGCGCGCGCTCGATCGGCCAAGGACCGGACTGCCGCAGGACAGGCAGAACTCCTGCGTCAGCGTATTGCCGCTGGCGGCGACGTAGACGAATTCGCCGCGATCCCCGGTCAGCGTCACCGCGTCGGTCGGGAACATCGCGTTGTTGGTCGGGCCGCCACCGGCGGTCTTCTGGCACTGGCGGCACCAGCACTGACGGGTGGCGACCGGCTCTGCGGTGATTTCGACGGTAACGGCACCGCAGTTGCAGCGCCCTGAATAGGATGCGGTCATCTCAGCGGTTTCCCCGGGCCATGAAGGCCAGCCTTTCAAACATCATCACGTCCTGCTCGTTCTTGAGCAAGGCCCCGTGCAGCGGCGGGATGGCCTTGGCGGAGTCCCTGTTCTGGAGCACGTCGAGCGGCATGTCTTCGTTCATCAGCAGCTTGAGCCAGTCGAGCAGTTCACTGGTAGAGGGCTTCTTCTTGAGGCCGGGCACTTCGCGCAGTTCGTAGAAGATCTCCATGGCCTTGCGCACCAGCACCTTCTGGATGCCGGGGAAGTGAACGTCGACGATCGCCTCCATCGTCTCGCGGTCCGGGAAGCGGATGTAGTGGAAGAAGCAGCGGCGCAGGAAGGCGTCGGGCAGGTCCTTCTCGTTGTTCGAGGTGATCACCACGATCGGGCGCTCGACGGCGGCGACGTGCTCGCCGGTCTCGTAGACGTCGAAGGCCATGCGATCGAGTTCGGCGAGGAGATCGTTGGGAAACTCGATGTCGGCCTTGTCGATCTCGTCGATCAGCAGGACCGGCAGGCGCGGCGAGGTGAACGCCTCCCACAGCTTGCCCTTGCGGATGTAATTGCCGATGTCGTGCACCCGCGCATCGCCGAGCTGGCCGTCGCGCAGGCGGGCGACGGCGTCGTATTCATACAGGCCCTGATGCGCCTTGGTGGTGGACTTGACGTTCCAGGTGATGAGCGGGGCATCGAGAGCCTCGGCGATCTGTTCGGCCAGCACGGTCTTGCCGGTGCCGGGCTCGCCCTTCACCAGCAGCGGGCGGCGCAGCAGCACGGCGGCATTGACGGCGACCTTGAGGTCCTCGGTGGCGACGTAGTTGCTGGTGCCTTCGAAACGCTGCATCGGCTCATCCTGTGACTTTAACCGTTTGATTAAGCCTTATGGGGTGCGATGCTGCAAGGCAATATCGATCCGGATACGACGGGCAGGCGATGGACTTCCCCGCGCGAGCGTTGCAGAGCAGAGCGCATGGGGCTCGATTTCCTGCGAAAGATGGACTGGCTGGGCGCGGCGCGTTGCGGCGCTTACTTGCGGATTCTCGCGCTGCTCAATGTCGCGATGCTCGCTTGGCTGGTGGCGAGTTCGCATGGCGGTGTTGATCGCAACGGCTTCCTGCTGGGGAGCGATTTCATCAGCTTCTGGACGGTCGGGCACATGCTCCGGGCAGGCGCGGACGTGTACGATGGCGCCGCGCATATCGCCGCGCAAAGGGCCTTCTTTGCATCCGAGGGCGGTTACACCGCCTTCTTCTACCCACCCTCATTCCTGCCGTTCTGCTGGCCGCTAGGTGCGCTGGGCTACTTCCCTGCGCTCACCGCATGGCTGGTGACGACGGGGGCGGTCTATGTCGCGAGCGTGCGGGCGTGGTGGCACCGGTTTTTGGTGCCGGTTCCTTTGTGGCTGCTGCTCCTCGCGTTCCCGGCGGTGCCGATCGTTATGACGCATGGCCAGACGGCGTTCCTCGTCGCTGGATTGCTCGGGGCTGGATTGTGGCTCGTACCCACGCGGCCGGTGCTGGCGGGCGTGCTGCTGGGGCTGGCGACGATCAAGCCGCAGTTCGGGCTGCTGCTGCCGATCGTGCTGCTGCTCACCGGTCAATGGCGAACGATCCTCGCAGCCGTCCTCACCGCCGGACTGCTTGCCGCCGCCTCGGCGCCGCTGTTCGGTGGCGAGGTCTGGTCAGGCTGGCTCTCCGCCAGTGCCCGCGCCGAGGAGGCCATGGCGGCAGGCGCGGTCGGCTACGCCAAGATGATGAGCCCCTTCGCGGCGCTCAAGCTGCTGGGCGCCGCGACATCGGTTGCCTATGCGGTGCAGGCGGTGGTGGCGCTGGTGATAGCGGGCCTGTTGGCGCGGGCAGCATGGCGAAGGGGCTGGTCCGAGGGACTGGCCGCCCTCGCCCTCGCCGGAGCGCCGCTGGTGACGCCCTTCGTGCTCGACTACGACATGGTGCTGCTGGCGTTCCCTCTACTCTGGCTGGTGGGGCAGGGGCTGCGCCGCGGCTTCGCCGGGTGGGAGAAGCTGGCGATCCTCCTCGCCTTCGCCGCGCCAGCCTTCGCGCGGCCTTTGGCGATGAACCTTGCCCTCCCGGTGATGCCGCTAGTGCTAGGCCTGTTGTTTGCGGTGCTGTGGCGACGGGTCAGCCGGCCAGCTTCGCCAGTCTCAACATGAGCACTTCGAAGCGTTTGTTGTCGATCGGCGCCTTCGGATCGTTCCAGCTTCCCGTCACCACCGACCACGCTCCCGACTTGCCCTGCAGCAGCCAGGTCATGCTCATCACGCCGTCCTCCGAGCCGCCTTTGTAGCCCACGTAGGCCCGCGTGCGGGCGGTGGCGCTATCCATCGCCGGGTTGATGGCGAGGATGTCGAACGCCTCGCGGCTGTCGAGGCGGCGCAAGTCGTCCATCACCCCTGCAAGGTCTGCAGGGGAGGCAAACCACTCGATGTGGTCGATCGCCACCGGGCCATGACCGAAGACTTCGCCGGGATCGGCCTCGGCGACCCGCGAGAGGTCCAGCGCATCGAGCTGGCGCTGACGTTCCTCCGGCGAGGCGCTGGCATACCGCTCCGTGACCGCATCACCGCCGCGCTTGAGGGCGAAGAGCTGCGCGGTCGTCATTATCGGCGCCATCGCCTCGGGCCTTGCGTGCCGGGCGAGGCGGACTTCGCGTGCCAATGCCTCCTGCCCGGCAAGGCGCACCAGCATGTCGGTCGCGGTATTGTCGCTGATGGAGATCATCAGGCTGGCGAGGGTATGCACCGTCACCGGCGCACCGTCGGGGAGGGTGTGCACGGTGCCGCTCGGGAAGGACTTGCCCGATACGAGCACGACGTCGCTCCAGCGCCGCTTGCCTTCCTTCACCTGCCGCGCCAGCGCCGCGAGGACGTAGAGCTTGAACGAGGAGCCCACTGCGAACGGTGTCGTCACCTCGCGGCCTTTGGCGAGCACCGGCGCGTCATCACCGAGGCGATAGACCGCGAACCCGGCCTTTCCCGGCAGGGCTGCAAAATCCGCATCCAGCTTGTCGAGGCTGTCGCCTGCAGGCGTCACCGCGAAGATGCGAAAGCCCGCCACCAGGGGCTTGTCGCCCGGTCCCAGTTCGATCCGGGCGGGCGCGGTGGCATTGGCGAGTTTCAGGGTGAAGGTGGCCGAACGTTGCTGTTCGCGCTTGAAGTCCGCATATCCTTCCACCGCACCGCCCTGCGCCGCGATCTGCGAGGTGAGGGCACGAAGGCGCTCGGCCGGAACTTCGCTCAGGAAGCGGGCGTCGAAAGTCTCTGCGGCATCGCGCTTGCCCTGCATGACCGCGACGACCTCCGCGACACGCTGCTTGAGCAAAGCCTCGGTATCGTCCTGCGCATGTGCCGTGCCGCTACCCAGAACGAGTGCCAGCACGAAACTGAGAAAACCCCGCCATCCGCTCATTGCCTGCCCCCGGCCTGACCATCGCGGGCAGGCTGACGGCAGGCAGGATGAAGGTCAACGGGTGTTCATCGGGCGGTATCCGTCAGGCGTCGATCAGTTCGCGGTCGAGGTCGCCGGCGCGGTTCTGGATGAAGTGGAAGCGATGTTCGGGATTGCGGCCCATAAGGCGGTCGACGAGATCCTTCACTGCGAATCGGCCCTCGCTCTCCTGCGGCAGGGTGATGCGGATCAGGGAGCGGGTGTCCGGGCTCATCGTCGTCTCGCGCAGCTGGCCGGGGTTCATCTCGCCAAGGCCCTTGAAGCGGCCGACTTCGACCTTCTTGCCCTTGAACTTCGTCGCTTCCAGCTCCGCCCGGTGGGCATCGTCGCGGGCGTAGGCGGAAGTCGCGCCCGAGGTCAGGCGGTAGAGCGGCGGCTGCGCGAGGTAGAGGTGCCCGCGCCGCACGATGTCCGGCATCTCCTGGAAGAAGAACGTCATCAGCAGCGTGGCGATATGCGCGCCGTCGACGTCCGCGTCGGTCATGATGACGATGCGGTCGTAGCGCAGGTTGTCGGCGTTGCAGTCCTTGCGCGTGCCGCAGCCGAGCGCGAGGCCGAGGTCGGCGATTTCCTGGTTGGCGCGGATCTTGTCGGCCGTGGCCGATGCGACGTTGAGGATCTTACCGCGGATCGGCAGGATCGCCTGCGTCTTGCGATCGCGCGCCTGCTTGGCCGAGCCGCCTGCCGAATCGCCCTCGACGATGAACAGTTCGGTTTCGCCGTGGCCTTCGCCCGAGCAGTCGGTCAGCTTGCCGGGGAGGCGCAGCTTGCGGGCATTGGTGGCGGTCTTGCGCTTGACCTCGCGCTCCGCCTTGCGGCGCAGGCGTTCGTCCATGCGCTCCATGACGGAGCCCAGCAGCGCCTTGCCGCGATCGAGGTTGTCGGTGAGGAAGTGGTCGAAGTGGTCGCGCACCGCCGCCTCGACCATGCGTGCGGCCTCGGGCGAGGTCAGGCGGTCCTTGGTCTGGCTCTGGAACTGCGGGTCGCGGATGAAGACCGAGAGCATCACCTCACTGCCGGTCACCACGTCGTCCGGCGTGATGTCCTTGGCCTTCTTGGCCTGGCCGACGAGATCGGCGAAAGCACGAATGCCCTTGGTCAGCGCGCCGCGCAGGCCCTGCTCATGGGTGCCGCCGTCGGGCGTGGGGATGGTGTTGCAGTACCACGAATACGAGCCGTCGGAGTAGAGCGGCCAGGCGATCGCCCATTCGACGCGGCCCTGTTCGGAGCCATCCTCGCCCTTGGGAAAGTCCTGCGAGCCCGAGAAGAACTGCGTGGTTACGCATTCGCGGCTGCCGATCTGCTCGGCCAGATGGTCGGCAAGGCCGCCGGGGAACTGGAAGGTCGCCTCCGCCGGAACCCCGTCCACCGCGAGTGCAGGCGCGCACTTCCAGCGGATTTCGACGCCTGCGAATAGGTACGCCTTGGAGCGCACCAGCTTGAACAGGCGGGCGGGCTTGAACTTCTGGTCGCCGAAGATCTCGGTGTCGGGCGTGAAGGTGACGGCCGTGCCGCGCCGGTTCGGCGCTGCGCCGACACGCTGGATCGGGCCGAGCGTCACGCCGCGAGAGAATTCCTGCGCGTAGAGTTCCTTGTTGCGCGCCACTTCCACGCGCGTCTTCACCGACAGCGCGTTGACCACCGAGATGCCGACGCCGTGCAGGCCGCCCGAGGTGGCGTAGGCCTTGCCGGAGAACTTGCCGCCCGAGTGCAGAGTGGAGAGAATGACCTCCAGCGCCGACTTGCCCGGGAATTTGGGATGCTCGTCCACCGGGATGCCGCGGCCGTTGTCGGTGATGGTGATGCGGCCGGCGGTGCCGGGTTCGTCCTCCAGCGTCACCTCGATGCGGTTGGCGTGACCGGCGACGGCCTCGTCCATCGCGTTGTCGAGGACTTCGGCCGCAAGGTGGTGCAGCGCGCGCTCATCCGTACCGCCGATGTACATGCCCGGACGGCGGCGGACGGGTTCGAGCCCCTCCAGCACCTCGATCGCGGAACCGTCATAGGACTCGCCGGTGGCGGCGGGGAGCTTGTCGAAGAGGTCGTCGGACATGGCGGCCACTATAGGGCGCGCGGAATCGTGGGGGCAAGCAGGGGTTTGCGCTTTATCCGCAGGGCTTGAAGGGCGGTGTTGGAACCGGCCCACCCCCAACCCCTCCCGCAAGCGGGAGGGGAGTTCATGTCGTTTTTGCCCGCCCGCTTGCGGGAGGGCCGGAAGGCTTGGCAGCTTGCTGCCTAGCCGGACGGGGTGGGCAGAGCCTTACTCCCCGAACTTCACCGGCGCCGGGCTGACGACCTTCATCGTCCCCGCGCCGACCTCGCGCACTTCAAGCGCACGCTCGATCAGCCCGCCTCTGGTGAAGCGGAACGCGCCGTCCACGCCGAGGAAGCCGCCAGGGAACGCCTTGGTATCGCGCAGGGTGTCGACCGGGAAGCGGGTGCCCGGCTTCCAGTCGCGCGCGACGCGAAGGGTCAGGAGCACCGCATCATAGCCGAGCGTGGCGATACGGAACGGCTGGGTGCCGAAGCGCGCACGGTAGCTCTTGGAGAACTGGGCGAAGCGCTGGTCCGACACCGTCGAATACCACGCACCCGCCAGCGCGGCCGAGGCGTTGACGTCGCGCTCGCCGCTCCACAGTTCGGTGCCGAGGATCTTCACGCCGGGCGTCTTCGCCGCGCCCTTGAAGGCCGTGGCGGCACGGACCGAGAGCGAGCCGCTGTCTGCGATCAGCAGCGCATCGAACCCGCCCTTGGTCTTCACCCGCTGGGCGGCCGAGGCGATCGAGGCGGCGCTGCGCTCGTAGGGTTCCAGCGCGATCACCGAGCCGCCGCTGGCGCGTACCGCCTGCAGCAGCGCCGCGCTGGTACGGTCGCCGTAGTCGCCGCGCGGGACGAGCGCGCCGAACGTGGAGATGCCCTGCGAACGGGCGTACTGCACCGTGCGCGTCACCGACTGGCCAGGCAGGTTGCCCATGATGAGGACATCGCGGTTCGCCGCCTGCTCGTCGTTGGAGAACGAGATGACGGGCACCTTCGCCGCCTTGGCGATGCCCGAGACGGCGGGAATGTCGTCGGCGAGCAGCGGGCCGAGGATCAGCTGGTTGCCGTCCGTCACCGCGCGGCGGGCGGCCTCGGCCGGGTTGGCGCTGGTGTCGTAGGTCGTCACGCGCAGGTTCTTGGCGGCGGTGTCGAGCAGGGCCATGTTGGCGGCATTGGCGATCGCCTGGCCGACACCGGCGTTGGCGCCGGTCATCGGCACCAGCAGCGCGATGCTGTGACGGTCCTTGTCCACCGGCAGTTCGCTCTGCGAGGGAGGAGGCGTGGGCGCGGGCGGCGGGCCGGGCTGCGGCGCCTTGGGCACCACGGTACAACCGGCGACCAGAGCCATGGCGGCCGCGGCGAGAAGACTGCGACGATTGAGGCGCCCGTTCCCTTTAAGGTCGAACATAGCTTGCCGCTCCCTCGGTATCTGGGCCATGAGTCTGGCCGATGGAAAACACACTCTTGCCGGGCCTTTACATAGTCGCAACCCCGATTGGCAACCTGGGGGACATTACCCTGAGGGCAATCGAGACCCTACGCGGCGTCTCCGCAGTCGCCTGCGAGGACACCCGCGTGACGGGCAAGCTGTTGCATCACCTCGGTTTGAAGAAGAAGCTGGTACGCTACGACGACCATGCCGGAGAGGGCGATCGCGAACGGCTGTTGGCGATGATGGAAGCCGAGCCGGTCGCACTGGTCAGCGATGCGGGGACGCCGCTGATCTCGGACCCGGGCTATCGCCTCGTGCGTACCGCAAGGGAGCGGGGAATCGCGGTAACCAGCCTGCCGGGGCCGAATGCGGCGGTAGTGGCGATGACGCTTTCGGGCCTGCCGAACGACCGCTTCCTGTTCGCCGGTTTCCTGCCGAACAAGGCCAAGGCGCGCGAGGACATGCTTGCTGAACTGGGTAAGGTTCCCGCCACGCTGATCTTCTACGATACGGCGCCGCGCCTTGACGCGTCGCTGGCTGCGATCGCCTCGGTGCTGCCGGGGCGAGAGGTTGCCGTGGGGCGGGAACTGACCAAGAAATTCGAGGAATGCCGCAGCGGTTCTCCACAGGAACTGTCGGAGTACTACGCCGCGCACCCGCCCAAGGGCGAGATCGTGCTGCTGATCGCACCGCCCGGAGAGGAACCGTTGGGAGAAGTGGACGTCGATGCCCTGCTGCGCGATGCCCTGGCCACCGCCAAGGCATCGCAGGCGGCAGCGGCGGTGGCGAAGGCGACCGGGCTCGACCGCAAGACGCTCTATGCCCGGGCACTCGAACTCAAATGAGCGAGCGGCGCAAGCGGGCCGAACGCCATGGGCGGCGCGGGGAATGGATCGCCGCGCTCTACCTCTGGCTCACCGGCTGGCGCGTGGTCGGGCGGCGGGTGAAGACCCGCAAGGGCGAGGTGGATATCGTCGCGCGGCGCGGCCGCACGGTCTGTTTCGTCGAGGTGAAGTGGCGGGCGACGCAGGCGGAACTCGCCATGGCCATCGATGAGCGGCGGCTCAGGCGCGTGGCCGATGCCGCGCAATTGATAGCGAGCCGCTATGCCCGTCCCGGCGACGACCAGCGCATCGACGTGATCCTGATCGCGCCTTGGGTTTGGCCCCGCCGAATCGTCAATGCCTGGCAGCCGGGAGGCTGACGCGGACTTAAAACTCGCGATTGAGGTCGCACCTAGGCGCGAACGCGGCTAGACCGCCGCCGACCAAAGTACCCCCGACTCCGAAAGGCCCGAATCCGCCATGACTTTGCGCGTCGCCGTCCAGATGGACCCGCTCGAAACGATCAAGATCGCGGGCGATTCGAGCTTCGCCCTGATGCTCGCCGCGCAGGCGAGGGGGCACACCCTCTATCACTACGACGTGCGCACGCTGGCCTATGACACCGCGCATGGCGCCGCTGGTCGCCTGACCTGCTGGGGCGCGCCCGTCACCGTCCAGCGCGTCGACGGCAATCACTTCACGCGCGGCGAGTATCGCCTGATCGACCTTGGCGAAGACATCGACGTGGTGCTGATGCGCCAAGACCCGCCGTTCGACCTCGGCTACATCACCGCGACGCACCTGCTGGAAAGGCTCGCGGGCAAGACGCTGGTGGTCAATGATCCTGCTTCTGTGCGCAATGCGCCGGAGAAGGTCTTCGTGCTCGACTACGCGCGGTTCATGCCGCCGACGTTCATCGCCCGCCGGATCGAGGACGTGAAGGCGTTCAACCTGCGCCATCCCGGCGACCTCGTGATCAAGCCGCTTCACGGCAACGGCGGCAAGGCGG
>NZ_ALVC01000463.1:0-16330 GCF_000293195.2 Sphingomonas sp. LH128 | reverse complement strand
AACCAACCTTCCAGTAATCTCGAGCCCGTTGCCCATGGCCGGCGCTCCCGCGATTACGTCATGTTCGTGCATCGGCCAAGTGCAGACTATTCGCGGACGTCGGGCGCTTGCCCGGCTACTCGGCGTAAGGCTGCGAATGCGGTCCTGCCGAAAGTGTCGGGACCGATATCATTTCCGGCGAGCCAAGCCTGGGTCGATAATTTCAGAATACCGATTGCGGCCGTCGCAGTGACGCGGCATTCGATGTCGAGCTCGGGGCGTCCCTTTCGCTCAGCAAGTGCCTGAGCGAGGACGCGCTCAACCTTCTCGTACTTGGCCTGGTCGCCAGCGCTGAGCGCGGGGGTGTCCTGAATGAGCCTGGCAAGGTTGCGCGCGGATTCCGAAATGTGGGTTCCCGCTAGTTCCAGAAAGGCATTCTCGACCATGTCCAGCAGCGCCTCGTCGGCTGGTCGCCGTCTGATCGCCTCTGCGACGAGCGCCGGAAAATCGGCCTTGGTGGAGAAGACGATCTCCTCCTTAGACCCGAAATAATGGAACAGACTGCGGCGCGAGACGTCTGCAGCTGCAGCGATATCGTCGAGCGTCGTCGCCTCGAACCCGTGCTCGAGGAAGAGGCGCATGGCTTCCTCCTGGATGCGCGCACGGGTCTGCGATCGCTTGCGCTCACGCAGGCCGACCGGAAGAGGTGAGATTGTTTCTTGCACTTCTTGTATATTTGCACTGAGTGCACAATATCGCGCCCAGTGCCCTCCTGTGGCTGATCGATGCGAAGGATAGCAAATATGGCGAGCTGGACCACCAAGGATATTCCCGACCAGTCCGGCAGGCTGGCGATCGTCACCGGCGCGACGGGCGGCCTGGGTCTGGAGACGGCGCTTGCCCTGGCGGGAACCGGGGCCGAGGTGATCCTTGCGGCACGCAACCCGGACAAGGGGCGCGCTGCCGAGACCCTGATCCGCAACCGTCACCCAGATGCTCAGGTGCGCTTCGATCTCGTCGATCTCGCCAGCCTCGGCTCGGTCAGTGATTTTGCCGAACGGCACCTGGCGGGTGGGTGCCCGATCGATATCCTGGTCAACAATGCCGGCATCATGGCGCTGCCCCGGCGCGAAGCGACGATCGATGGCTATGAGATGCAGTTCGCCACCAATTATCTCTCGCATTTCGCGCTGACAGCGCGGCTCTTGCCGCTTCTGATCGCGGGCAGGGCGCGCGTGGTCGAGGTCTCCAGCATTGCCCATCGCAGCGGCAGCATCCGGCTCGATGACCTCGAGTATGTGCAAGGTTACAAGCCCTGGCCGGTCTATGCGCAGTCCAAGCTTGCGATGCTGATGTTCGCGCTCGAACTGGACCGGCGCAGCAGGACGAAGGACTGGCGGATTACCAGCGTTGCCGCGCATCCTGGTGCCGCTGCGACCGACTTGATCGCCAATGGCCCGGGCCCGAGCAGCCGGCTGATGGCCTGGGGCGGCTCGATCGCGCTCAAGCTGATCGGCCATTCCGCCGCTGACGGCGCATTGCCGCAAGTGATGGCAGCGACCATGCCTAGCATCCGCGGCGGGCAGTATTTCGGGCCGCAGGGTCTGCGAGAGCTGAAGGGCCCGCCGGGCCCTGGCAAGATCGAACCGCAGGCGCTGGACGCCGAAGTGGCCGCGCAGCTCTGGTCTCGTTCCGAGGCGCTGACCGGCATCGCCTTCGGCTGAAGCATAGGCGATGTTCCATCTGATCTTCGCACTGCCATGGGCCTACGTCGTTGCGCGCACGCTGATGCCGCTGCCCTGGGCAGACGGCATCAAGCTGGCGATTGCCCTGGTGCTGCTCGTCGGCTCGCAGTCTCATCTATGGAGCCGCCTTTCGTCGGGATCGGTGTTCAGTCCGGAATTCCCGCGCCCGTTCATCATTCTGCTCAACTGGCTGTTCGGAGGCATCGCCCTGCTGGCCGTCTTCCAGATCGCGCTCGACGCGGTGAGGCTGGTGGCATGGTTAGTCGGGATCGGCGGCGCGGCCCCTTGGGTTGAAGCTCGCTACGCCATTGCCGGGATGGCCTTCGTGCTGGCGGCGATCGGCGTCTGGCAAGCCATCGGCGTGCCGCGCCTGCTTAAAGTCTCGATAGCGATCCGGAACCTTCCGGAAGCCTTCGACGGCTATACCCTCGTTCACCTCACTGACTTGCATATCAGCAGGCTCTTTCCCGCGAGCTGGACCCGCGCCGTGGTCGAGGCGGCCAATCGTCTGGAGCCTGACCTGATCCTGATAACGGGGGACGTGATCGACGGCAGCGTCGAGAACCGGCGTGCAGGCGTCGAAGCCTTGCGCGGACTGAGTGCGCGCGATGGGGTCTGGCTCAGCCCCGGTAATCACGAATACCTCTCCGGTTACGATGCGTGGATGGCGCACCTTGCCTCGCTGGGCGTGCGGGTGCTGGCGAATGCTCATGCGGTGATTCAGCGCGGCGATGATGCGCTGGTCATTGCTGGCCTTACCGATCCGTCGGCGCGCGGTGTCGGCAAACCGCTCCCTGACCTCGGGAAGGCTCTGGATGGGGCGCCGTCCGGCGCACCGATCATCCTGCTCGATCACGAGCCCGGGCAGGCGCGCGAAGCGGCGGAGCGCGGTGTTGCGCTGCAACTATCAGGGCACACTCATGGTGGCATGATCGTCGGGCTCGACCGTCTGGTCGCGCGAGGCAATGGCGGCTTCGTCTCGGGATGCTACGCTGTTGGCGACATGGCCCTCTACGTCAACAACGGCACCGGCATCTGGCCGGGGTTTGCTCTGAGGTTGGGCAAGCCTTCCGAACTGACCTTGATCACCTTGCATCGCGCGATCGGCTGAGCGCGCTGCCATTGAGCGTGTGGTTTGAGGTCGATCGGTTTCCATGCGCTTTGGCAGCTCCGAAGGTTCACGTGTGATCGCGCAGCAGTCCGACTTTCGCTTAGCTGTTGCTGAAGCTAGAGAGCCGGACATGGTGACCGTCTCGCCCGATGCCTATAATCGAGCCGCTTCGCTGCTGGCCGAAAATCCCGAATACCGTGTGCTGCGCAAGCTTCGTCCGGTGGCGGGGTTTCATCGCCCGGTGCCTGGCGCTCGCAATCGGATCGGCGTTGCGATTGATGTCGAGACCACCGGACTGGACTACGAATCCGACCGGATTATCGAACTCGCCCTGCAGCGATTTCGCTACGACGATGCCGGGCGCATCGTGCAGGTCGGTCAGGCCCGCGTGTGGCGTGAAGATCCGGGCGTGCCCCTCGATCCCAGGATAACGAAACTGACCGGCCTGACCGATGAGGTCGTGGCGGACCAGGTGATCGACGATACCCTTGCGCTCGAAATCCTGACCTCCGCCGATCTGATCGTCGCCCACAATGCTCGTTTCGATCGGCCATTCGTCGATCGCAGACTACCCGCGCTTGCCTGCAAGGCCTGGGCCTGCTCGATGTCCGAACTGGACTGGCTCGAACTCGGCTTCGACGGGCGTGCGCTTGCCCATCTCGTCTCGCAGTGCGGCTGGTTCTATGAAGGTCACCGGGCCGAAAACGACATCCTAGCGCTCATATACCTGCTCGCGCATGATTTGCCGGACGGTGAGACCGTGATGGCCAGGCTGATCGCATGTTCGGAGCGGTCGTCTTTCCAGGTGAATGCGGTCGACGCTCCCTTCGATTCCAAGGACCGTCTGAAGGCGCGGGGCTATCGCTGGAATCCTGCGTTGCGTTTCTGGACCACCGAGATCGCGGAAGCGGATCACGACGCGGAGCGAGCCTGGCTGATGAGCGAGGTCTATACCGGGCATGGTGAGCCGGCATTCATTCCTGTCAGCGCCTGCGAACGGCATTCCCGGGCAGTGTGAATCCGCCAGTCTGAGGAATGCGCTGATCGATGCTTTCCTCGGCATCTTGCGTTTGGGTTGTGGACACGGCCGTCGGATGGGTGAGTTTCTTCCCTGATCCTTTTCGTGTCGCAGAATCGGGGTAGCTTGAAGGGCAGGATAGGTGCTGCCCCGCGCCTTTGGCGCGGCCGCGTTCTATCACCTTTTCGAAGGTGATCGTAAGTAGTCGAAAGCCACGGGAAACCGGGGTTTTTTGCTTTTCTGGTGATCGCGGGTCGCGCCTAGAAGAATCCGCCGTAACCGCATCGAGGCGCTTCTAGGGCTTTCGTTCGGCCAGCTCCCGCCTTGGATGGATCCAGGCGTCCGCTTCGCCAAACCGATATGTTTTTAGACGGGAAGGTCGATCCTGGCGGAATCGCCAAATTCAACGGGGTCAGGCGTGGCGCCGGATCACCTCGACGAACGCGTCGCCATAGGCTTCCAGCTTGCGTGTTCCGACGCCCCCGACCAAGCCGAGTTCCGCCAGTGAGGATGGGCGTGAGCCGGCCATTTCGCGCAAGGTCGAATCGTGGAAGATGACGTAGGGCGGGACGCCTGCCTCCTTTGCCAGCTCGCGGCGCAACTCGCGCAGCGCCTCGAACAAAGGGTCGCCGACGGGATTGGCTCCGGCATCTCCCCCGCGCGAGCGGCGTTTGCGGTCCTGTTTGGGTGGCACGACGATCGCTACAGCAGCCTCCCCCTTCAGGATCGCGCGAGCGTCTCCTCCCAGCGCAAGACCGCCGTGCTCGGTCGCGGTCAGGCTGCCACGCGCCTGCAGAGCGCGGGCAAGCGCTTTCAGCAGCGGCTTTTCGTCTTCGGTGAGGATGCCGAACACTGACAGCCTGTCATGCCCGCGCTGCAGCACGCGGTCATCGGAAACGCCGGTCAGCACCTTTTCCAGATGACCCAGGCCATAGGACTGCCCAGTGCGATAGACGGCCGATAGCAGCTTGCGCGCGACATCGGTGACATCGACCACGCCGACAGGCTGGAGGCAGTTGTCGCAGTTGCCGCAAGTCTGCGCCGGGGTTTCGCCGAAGTGACGCAGCAACACGGCGCGGCGGCATTCGGCGGTTTCGACCAGACCGGCCAGCGAATCGAGGCGCTGGCGTTCGCTCTGCTGGCGGTGAGGCTCGATCTCGGACAGGCGCTGGCGCGCTCGCGCGAAGTCGTCAGCGCCCCAGAACATGATGGCCACCGAAGGATCGCCATCGCGCCCGGCGCGGCCGGTTTCCTGGTAGTAGCCCTCGATCGACTTGGGGATGCCCGCATGGGCGACGAAGCGCACGTCGGGCTTGTCGATGCCCATGCCGAAGGCGACCGTGGCGACCATCACCATGTCCTCGCTCGCCACGAATGCGGCCTGGTTGCGCGCGCGGACTTCGGGCGGGAGGCCTGCGTGATAGGGCAGCACGCGGCGGCCGGTGTCGCGGGCAAGGCTCTCGGCCAGCTGCTCTACGCGTGCGCGGGTGGGGGCGTAGATAATCCCCGGACCGGGATTCTCCTCGACCACCGCCTTGAGCTGACGGCCTACGCTCTCGCGCGGGCGAATGGCATAACGGATGTTCGGCCGGTCGAACCCGGCGACGATCAGCCCCTCGTCGGGAATACCGAGTTGTGCGAGGATATCGCTGCGGGTGTGGTTGTCCGCAGTCGCCGTCAGCGCCAGCCGTGGGACTTGCGGGAACGCATCGAGCAAAGGGCGCAGCAGGCGGTAATCGGGACGGAAATCGTGGCCCCATTCGGAGACGCAGTGCGCCTCGTCGATCGCAAAGAGACCGACCCGGGCCGATAGCAGCAGTTCGCGGAAGTGCGGCTGGCTGGCGCGTTCCGGGGCGATGTAGAGCAGGTCCAGCTCGCCGGCGCGAAAGGCGTCCATGGTCGCCCCGCGATCGGTGTCGGCGCTGGTCAGGGTGGCGGCGCGGATGCCGTTGGCGCGGGCGGAGCGCAACTGGTCGTGCATCAGCGCGATCAGCGGCGAGACGACCACGCACGTGCCCTGCAGCAGCACGGCGGGCAACTGGTAGGTCAACGACTTGCCCGCACCGGTGGGCATGATCGCCAGCGTCGACTGGCCGTGGATAACGCGATCGACCACCAAATCCTGTACGCCGCGAAAGCCCGAGAAACCGAAGACGTCGTGCAGCGCTTTCGACACCGCCTCGCCGGAGGGTGGCGGCGCGGGCGTCCAGTCAACCTCGGGTGCATAAGGGTCGATCATGTCGGCGTCGGGTTCGCCGTAGAAGGTCGTCTCGAAAGGCCAGTCGTCGTCGTTCACGGTGCGGGTTATGGCAGATCAGGACGGCGAGGGGAAACCATCGGCAGGCAAGTTTCCGGTAATTTAACGACGATCGGCCCACAATTGCGGGTGCTTCAGCAGCAACGCCTGCGCGAGGATCAGCGTCTTTGCGTCTGACAGTTCTCCGCAGAGCGCCATGTCGCGCAAGGCGTCGAGCCCGATCTCGTGGACGGTGATGTTCTCATCCTCGTCGTGCGCACCGCCGCCCGCAGCGATGCGGTCTTCGTGTGCATACTGCGCGAGATAGAGCTGTACTCGCTCGGTCGAGGCGGGGCACAGCGACCACATGTTGGTCACCGGTTCGAGATCGGAAATGCGCAGGCCGCCTTCTTCGAAGGCTTCTTCGACGATGCGCGCCTCTGGCGAAGTGCCGTCGAGGTTACCGGCAATGGCCTCCAGCAGTGGCGGTTCGCCCGCATCGAGCACGCCCGCGCGCGGCTGGTCGATCAGCATGCACACCCGGCGCACCGGATCGTATGGCAGCACCGCCACGGCCGAGCCATTGTCAAGCAAATGGCGCTCCACCACGACACCGTCGGGCATTTCCACTTCGAGGCGATAGAACTTGTACCATCCGTCGTAGACGAGCGTTCGACTGATGATGCGGGAAGAAATGGTGCGTGCTGCGGTCATGGGATCAGGGTGGTGGCGCAGTGTTCATGTTGCAAGTGCGAATAAGCCTTTTGGGCAGTTGTGGCATATCCCTAGCCGGGCGGTAGCGATGGCTTTGCCGGGAGCCTGATAATTCTCCAAGTGCTGCAAACGATTGAATGTGAATCGGCCCAAGGGGTGGGAGGCAGCCGTCAGAATCGGGAAGAGACAAAGATGGGTTGCCATGCACACGACGCGTCCGCGAAAAACGAGGATTACCGGCTGTCCTGGTTGAGCGAGATCGAGTTCGCCGAAAAGGCGCATGTGCTTAAGATGCTGGCGCGCGAAGTAGGGCAGGATCATGCGGCGGCAATCGACGAGTTGGCTTGCCGGGGGCTCGACGCTGCCCTGGCGGTGCTCACAGTAGCCGTGGGCGAGAACGTGGCCGATGCCTACCTGCGCCACCGCGCGCTGTGGCGGGCGGAGCAGGCGGGCTGAAAGTGGCGCCGTCCCGCAGCAAGTCGGGGACGGCGCATCGCTTTAATCCAGATTGGGCCGCAGCCAGCGTTCGGCGGTAGGAAGATCCACATCGCGGCGCACGGCGTAGTCCTCCAACTGGTCGCGGCCGATACGGGCGACGCCGAAGTACTGGCTTTCCGGGTGCGCGAAGTAGAAGCCCGAAACCGCCGCCGTCGGCAGCATCGCCTGGCTTTCGGTCAGGACGATGCCGGCGTTGTCCTGCGCCTTGAGCAGATCGAACAGGATGGGCTTGAGCGAATGGTCCGGGCAGGCGGGATAGCCCGGCGCCGGGCGAATGCCGCGATATTCCTCGCGGATCAGCGCTTCGTTGGTGAACTGCTCGTCCGGCGCATAGCCCCACAGGGTCGTACGGACATGGGCGTGGAGGCGTTCGGCGAAGGCTTCGGCGAAGCGGTCGGCCAGGGCCTTGAGCAGGATGTCCGAGTAGTCATCGTGGGCGGCCTTGAAGCGTTCCAGATGCGGCTCGATGCCGTGAATGCCCACCGCGAAACCGCCGAGCCAGTCGCCCGCTGGATCGATGAAGTCCGACAGGCAGAAGTTTGCGCGGCCGCGCGACTTCTTGAACTGCTGGCGCAGCATTGGCAGGCGGGTTGCCCCGGAATCGCCGGCATCGAGGAGAACGTCGTCACCGTCCGAGCGGGCTGGCCAGAAGGCGCAGACGCCGCGCGCAGTCAGCCATTTCTCGTCGATGATCTTTGCCAGCATCGCCTGCGCATCGGCAAAGAGGCTGGTGGCGCTTTCGCCGACGACCTCGTCTGTCAGGATTGCGGGGTAATTGCCCGCCAGCTCCCAGGCGCGGAAGAACGGGGTCCAGTCGAAGGTCTCGACCAGATCCTTGAGGTCCCATTCCTCGAAGACATGCAGACCCGGCTGCGCGGGCGCGGCGGGTTTCTGGGTGAAGTCGGTGGGGAAGGCGTTGGCGCGCGCCTCGGCGAGCGGCAGCAGGTCGCTCTGGCCCTTGTTGGCGCGGGCCTCGCGCACCTTCTCGTAGTCGATCGCGACCGAGGACTTGAAGCCCTCCGCCTGCGTGTCGGACAAGAGCTGCGAGGCGACGCCCACCGCGCGGCTGGCGTCGAGCACGTGGACCACGGTGCCGGTATAGGCCGGGTCGATGCGCAGCGCTGTGTGGACCTTGGACGTCGTCGCGCCGCCGATCAGCAGCGGGATGTTCATCTCGGCGCGCTGCATTTCCTCGGCCACGGTCACCATCTCGTCCAATGAGGGGGTGATGAGGCCGGACAGGCCGATGATGTCGGCCTCGTTCTCGTTCGCCGATTCGAGGATCTTCGACCACGGCACCATGACGCCAAGGTCGATCACTTCGTAGCCGTTGCACTGGAGCACGACGCCGACGATGTTCTTGCCGATATCATGCACGTCACCCTTGACGGTGGCCATGATGATGCGGCCCTTCGCCTTGGACTTGGCGTCCTTCTCCGCCTCGATGAAGGGGATGAGGTGCGCGACCGCCTTCTTCATCACGCGCGCGGATTTCACGACTTGCGGGAGGAACATCTTGCCGCTGCCGAACAAGTCGCCGACCACGTTCATGCCGCCCATCAGCGGGCCTTCGATCACCTCGATCGGGCGGCCACCGGCAGCGGCGATCGCGGCGCGGGCCTCCTCGGTGTCTTCCACCACGTAGGCGTCGATGCCGCGCACCAGGGCGTGTTCGATGCGCTTGGTGACGTCCCAGCCGCGCCATTCCTCGGCGGCCTTTTCGGCGACGGTGTCCTTGCCCTTGTAGCTCTCGGCCAGTTCGATGAGGCGTTCGGTGGAGGTCTTGCCGTCCTCGCCCACGCCGGGGCGGCGCATCATGATGACGTCTTCGCAGGCCTCGCGCAGCGCCGGGTCGATCTGGTCGTAGACGTCGAGCTGCCCCGCGTTGACGATCGCCATGTCCAGCCCCGCCGGGATCGCGTGGTACAGGAATATCGAGTGCATCGCGCGGCGCACCGTCTCGTTGCCGCGGAAGCTGAATGAGAGGTTCGACAGGCCGCCCGAGAAGTGGACGTGCGGGCAGCGCGCGCGGATTTCCGCCACCGCCTCGATGAAGTCGAGCCCGTAGCGGTCATGCTCCTCGATGCCAGTGGCGACGGCGAAGACGTTGGGGTCGAAGATGATGTCCTCCGGCGGGAAACCGATGCCGACGAGCAGCTTGTAGGCGCGCTCGCAGATTTCGATCTTGCGCTCCTTGGTGTCGGCCTGCCCGGTCTCGTCGAAGGCCATGACGACCACGGCGGCGCCATAGGCCATGCACTTGCGCGCATGTTCCAGGAACGGCTCGACGCCTTCCTTCATCGAGATGGAATTGACGATCGGCTTGCCCGACACGCACTTCAGCCCCGCCTCGATCACGTCCCACTTGGAGCTGTCGACCATCACCGGCACGCGGGCGATGTCCGGCTCAGCGGCGATCAGCTTGAGGTAGGTGGTCATCGCCTCGACGGCATCGAGCAGGCCCTCGTCCATGTTGACGTCGATGACCTGCGCGCCGTTCTCCACCTGCTGGCGGGCGACTTCGATGGCAGCGGGATAGTCGCCGGCCATGACCAGCTTCTTGAACTTCGCGGAGCCGGTGACGTTGGTGCGCTCGCCGATGTTGACGAAACGGGAGCCGGAAGGGGTGGCGGTCATGGGTGTTGTTCTCGGTTCAGGAGGTGCGTTTGATCGGTGGGCAAAGCGGCATGGCGCTACAGCACCCGCGCCAGCACGAAGTCGTCGTAAGTCTTGCCGCCGACGTCGAACCGGCGGGTGCCGATCGTCTCGAAGCCGTGCTTGGCATAGAAGGAGAATGCGCGGTGGTTGTCGTCCTTGACGCCCAGAAGCAGCCGCGAACGGCCTGCCGACTCCGCAACGACCGCCTGCATCAACGAACTGGCGATCGTCGATCCCTGAAAGCGCGAGAGGATGTAGATGCGCTTCAGCTCGATGTCCCCTTGCTGCGCATGCTCGATCTCGGGCTCGCACAGCAGCGCATAGCCCACCGGCGCGCCGCCGGGCTCAATCTCCGCCAGCCACGCCTTCGCGCCCTTGGCGAAATAGGCGCGGTAGGTCTCGGCCGAATGCTGCTTCGCGCAGTGCGCAACGAGACCCGCGCCGTCGATCACGCCTGCGAAGCTCTCGAGGAAGGTTGCCGCACCCACTAGAGCGAGCGCGTCGGCATCGTCCGGCCCGGCTGGACGTAGGCGCCAGATCGGCAGCGAATCCATCAGCCGGCCATCGTGAAGGGTTCGAGGCCAGCGAGGCGCGTCACCGGCTGCAGTTCGGGCAGATGGCGCGGCGCCATGCCGGTCACCTTGTCGGCGATGGCCTTGATGTGCGCCGGGGTCGAACCGCAGCAGCCGCCCAGCACGTTGACCTGACCCGCGATCGCCCATTCGCCGACGAAGCCTGCCGTAGTGTCCGGCATCTCGTCGTAGGCGCCCAGTTCGTTGGGAAGCCCGGCGTTGGGGTAGATCATGATGAGTGTGTCGGCGATCTCCGACAGCGTCTTCACGTGCGGACGCAGCTGGGTGGCGCCGAACGAGCAGTTCAGGCCTATGGTCACCGGCTTGGCATGACGAACCGCATGCCAGAACGCCTCGACCGTGTGGCCCGAGAGGTTGCGGCCCGACAAATCGGTCAACGTCATCGACAGCATGATCGGCACTTCACGGCCGAGTTCCTGTTCGAGATAGCGCACGGCCATGACGCCCGCCTTGGCGTTGAGCGTATCGAACACCGTCTCGATCAGGATGAAGTCCGCTCCGCCTTCGACCAGGGCCGCGGCCTGTTCCTTGTAGACGTCGACCAGCGTGTCCCAGTCGATCTCGCGGTAGCCCGGATCGTTGACGTCGGGGCTGAGCGAGAGCGTCTTGTTGGTCGGCCCGATTGCGCCCGCCACGAAGCGCGGGCGGCCATCCTTCGCCTGATATTCGTCGGCGAGGCGGCGGGCCAGCTTTGCCGATTCAACGTTGATCTCGCGAACCAGATGCTCGGCGCCGTAGTCGGCCTGGCTGATGCGGTTGGCGGAGAAGGTGTTAGTCTCGGCAATGTCCGCGCCGGCTTCGAAGTAGGCACGGTGGATGGACTCCGGCACCTCGGGCTTTGTCAGCGCGAGGATGTCGTTGTTGCCCTTCTGGTCGTGGGACAGGCCCAGCGTGCCTGCGTAGTCGGCTTCCGAGAGCTTCCAGTTCTGGATCTCGGTGCCGAAAGCGCCGTCGGTGATGAGGATGCGCTTGGCTGCCTCGGCGAGGAAGGTTTCACGGACGCTCATGCGACAAGTTCCTTGACGGGACGCAGGCCGAGAAGCTGGCAGATCGCGTAAGCCTGCTCGGCGCGGTTGAGGGTGTAGAAGTGGAAATCGCGAGACCCGCCTTCATACAGGCGCTTGCAGAGGTCCGCCGCCGCGACGGCGGCGACCAGCGCGCGCGGGCCGGGGCGATCGTCGAGGCCGTCGAACATCGTCTCCAGCCAGCCGGGGATCTCGGTGTTGCCGGACATGCGCCGGATCGCGGCGAAGCTGGTGACCGGCATGATGCCCGGCAGGATCGGTACGGTAATGCCTGCCGCCAGCGCCTTGTCCATGAAGCGGAAGTAGGCGTCGGTCGAGAAGAAGAACTGCGTGATCGCGCGGGTGGCGCCGGCGTCGATCTTGCGCTTCAGGTTGTCGAGGTCGGCCTCGGCGCTCACCGCTTCGGGGTGGACTTCGGGATAGGCCGCGACCGAGACTTCGAAATCGTGGCGCCTGCGGATGCCTTCGACCAGCTGCGCGGCGCTGGCATAGCCTTCGGGATGCGGCACGAAGCGGCCGCCGTCCGACGGCGGCGGATCGCCGCGCAGCGCGACGATGTGGCGCACGCCCGCTTCCCAGTACTGATCGACCACTTCGTCGATCTCGCCCTTGCTGGCGGCGACGCAGGTAAGGTGCGCGGCGGGAACCAGCGCGGTCTCCTTCACGATCCGTGAGACGGTGGCGTGGGTGCGCTCACGGGTGGAGCCGCCCGCGCCATAGGTTACCGACACGAAGGCCGGGTCGAGCGGGGCAAGCTGGGTGATTGCGTCCCACAGCTGCTCCTCCATCTTTTCCGACTTGGGCGGGAAGAATTCGAAGGAGACGGAAATGTCGCCGGGCAACCCTGCGAAAATCGGGGTTTCTGCGGCGCGTGGGGAAGCGGTCATCAAACGGTCTCTCGGTTTTCAGGGCGCGCGGTTACACCATCGCGCCGCGCAGTCCAGATTTTAACGGTGAGCGGGTCGCCCGGCAGAGCGACGGGCTCGGCCGGGGTAAGGCCCGCGGAAGCGAGATGGGCGAGCATCTGCTCGTCCGAAAAGCCGAGACGGGCGTGGGCGTGGCGTTCGCGCATCTCCTCGCGCTCGTGCGCGGCAAGGTCGACGACGGCGATGCGCCCGCCCGGCCGCAGCACGCGCGCGGCTTCGGTCAGCACCACGGCGGGGTCCTGCGCGAAGTGCAGCACCTGATGGAACAGCACGGTGTCGAAGGCGTCGGGCGCGAAGGGCAGGGCGGTGAAGTCGCCCTGCACCAGATCGACCTTGTCGGCGGGCAGGTCCTGCAACCGGGCGCGGGCGATGCGCAGCATCTCAGGGCTTTTGTCGAGCGCCGTCACGCGCCCCGCGCGCGCGGACAGAAGCTGTGCCATGCGCCCGGTGCCGGTGCCGACATCGAGCAACCCGCCGATCGTCTCCTCGCCCAGCGCGCGGAGCAACGCGGCCTCGACCGGCTCGTCGGCGCCGTGGAGACGGCGCAGCGTGTCCCATTCGGCGGCGTGGCGGGCGAAGTAGGCTTCGGCGCTCGCCTCGCGCCCGGCGCGGATGGCGGCGAGGTGGCGGCGGTCCTCGGCGCAGCGGGCGGCGAACTGGCTGTCGTCACGCTCGGCGACGTTGAGGAGATTCGCGGCCGCCGTGCCGAGCGATGATTCGCCTTGTTCGGACACGGCGATTCTCAGGAAGACCCAGCTTCCTTCCTTGCGGCGCTCGGCCAATCCGGCGTCGCACAGAATCTTTATATGGCGCGAGACGCGCGGCTGGCTCTGGCCGAGGACTTGCGCAAGCTCCCCCACGGCAAGCTCCATATGCGCGAGCAGACGCAGCATACGCAGGCGCGTCGGCTCCGAAAGAGCGCGCAGAAGAGGGTCGATCCGCATGCCGGATCATATAAAGATATCTTTATATGTGTGCAAGCCCTAGGAATTCTGCGGATTTCCGCCTGTCGTATTCCTATTTGCGTTGCACCATCGTCTCGTCTAAAGAATGCCACTGCAGGCTTGCCTGCAAGCGTTGGCCTATGCGCCAAACAATGCAAGGGGATTCGCATGAAGAAGATTGCTTTCGCCGCGTTCGCGTCGGTTGCCGCACTGTCGCTCGCTGCTTGCGGTGGTGAGCCCGCCGCCGAAGCTACCACGGATTCGGTCGAGACCGCTCCCGAGGAGCTGATGACCGGTGACGCCACCGACGTTCCGACCGAGGCTGCGTCCGAGGCGATGTAATCGGCTCGGGGGTTCGGCGCTACCTTTCGGTGCACTGGCCCCCGCCGCTTTCCGCTTCCGGGTCCAACCGGCTTGTGGAAAGTCCGTTTCACGACGGACAGAAGCCCTCCCCGATGGGAGGGTTTTTTGTTTCTGCATTACGCGTTTACGCGGATGTGGAGCAGCAAAACCCGCTCTTCACTGAAGGGCGGGTTTTTGTTTGCACTGCCTTCAGGGGCGGGGCATCAACCGGCCCATGCCCGATACGCTGAAGATCACGCTCGCGCAGCTCAACCAGTCGGTCGGGGACATTCCCGCCAATGCCGCCGCTATTCTGGCAGCGCGTGACGCGGCGAAGGGCAGCGACCTCGTTGTCTTCCCCGAACTTCACCTCATCGGATATCCGCCCGAGGACCTGATCCTCAAGCCCGCACTGATCGAGCGCGCGGCGGCCGAGCTTCAGCAGCTCGCCGAATCGACTGCCGGCGACGGTCCAGCGATGCTGGTCGGGTCGGCTTTCGTGCTCGATGGTGCGTTGCATAATGGGGTGGCGCTGCTCGATCAGGGCAAGGTCGCAGCGGTTCGCCTGAAGCACGAATTGCCCAACTACGGCACCTTCGACGAGATGCGCCTGTTCCAGCCCGGCCCGCTGCCGGAACCGATAATCCTGCGCGGCACGATGATCGGGGTGCCTGTGGGCGAGGATATATGGCGCTACGAGGTCTGCCGCCATCTCGCCGATTTCGGCGCCGAAATCCTCATCTCGATCAATGGCAGCCCTTACGAGATCAACAAGGAGGCCCTGCGCATCGAAGGCGTGGCCAAGCGCCGCGCGGTCGATACCGGGCTGCCGCTGGCCTATCTCAACCGCGTCGGCGGGCAGGACGAACTGGTGTTCGACGGGGGCAGTTTCGCGGTGAACGGCGACGGTGCGCTGGCGGTACAGCTGCGCGACTGGGAGGAGCAGGTCGTGGAGACCCGCTGGACCAAGACCGCCAAGGGCTGGCGCTGCGATCGCGGCGCCTTGGAGCCGCTCGCGCAGCATCCGGAGGACATCTACAGTGCGATGGTCCTCGCTTTACGCGACTACGTGAAGCGCAACGGCTTTCCGGGCGTCGTGCTCGGCCTGTCTGGCGGGGTCGATTCGGCGACTTGCGCGGCCATCGCGGTCGATGCGCTGGGGGCCGACAGGGTCTGGGGGGTGATGATGCCCTCGCGCTTCACCAGCGAGCAGAGCCTCGACGACGCAGCCGCCTGCGCCCGCGCGCTGGGGATTCGCTATACCGAGATGCCGATCGGCGCGGCTGTCGATGGGTTCGACGCCATGCTGGGCGAGGCATTCGAGGGTACGCAGCGTGATCTCGCGGAAGAAAACCTCCAGTCGCGGGTGCGCGGGGCGGGCTTGATGGCACTGTCCAACAAGTTCGGCCCTATGCTCCTCGCAACCGCCAACAAGAGCGAGCTGAGCGTCGGCTATGCGGCGATTTATGGCGCCATGGCGGGTGGCTACGCGCCGCTCAAGGATGCGTACAAGAGCACGGTCTATGCACTGGCGCGCTGGCGGAACGGGCAAGTTCCGCGCATCGGCCTCGGCCCGGGCGGTCCGCTGGTTCCTGACGGCGTGCTGACCCGAGATCCCTCCGCCGAGCTGTACGACGGGCAGCGCGACTGCGACAGCTTGCCGCCCTACGACGTGCTGGACCCGATCCTCGTGGGTCTGGTGGAGCACGACAAGAGCGTGGCGCAACTGGTCAATGAAGGCTTCGAGCACGGGGTTGTGCGCCACGTGGAGTTCCTGCTCCACCGTGCCGAGTACAAGCGCCGTCAGTCGCCGCCCGGCGTCAAGCTGACCGCGCGCAACTTCGGGCGCGACCGGCGCTATCCGATCACGCACGCGTTTCGGAGCGGGTAAGGCGGCGGGAAGCTTCCCAGCTTTTTGAAACCATCCGTCATTGCGAAGCGCAGCGAAGCAATCCAGGGCGGCGCTGAACTGCCCTGGATTGCTTCGCTGCGCTCGCAATGACGAGTAGAGGGCGCGAGGCGGGCAAAATAGGGATGCCCGCTTCGCTTTCGCTCTCAGTACTCGACGCTCAGCGTCACCACTGCGCTGCGCGGCGCGCCGTAGAACGCCTGACCCCACTTGAGGCTGTTGAGGTACTTCACGTTTGTCACGTTGCGCACGTTGATGCTGGCGCGCACGTGCTCGACCACGCGTACTCCGGCCATGAGGTCGAGGATTGCGTAGCCCTTCTGCTTCAGCGTCACGTCGCCCTCGACGCCGCCATAGGCGGATAAGTCGCTGACCACGGCCGTCGTCGCATTCTGCACGCGCAGTTGTGCGCCCAGCTTGAGGTCGTTCAGTTCAGGCACCGAATAGGTGCTCGCCAGCTTGAGGGACTTGGTCGGGATCCAGGTGCGGGTATCGTCGCCGTCGGCGTTCTCGATGTCGAGGTACGTGAAGCCGCCCGATAGAGTCCAGTTGTGCGTGACCTGGCCTGAAAGCTCCACCTCGAACCCGGTCGAGGTGGTGTCCTGCGGGTCGTAGTAGCTGCCGCCCGCCTT